>VGNK01000020.1 GCA_016866055.1 Chloroflexota bacterium
GCGCGCCGCCGGGCCCCGGCGAACGACCCCACGCCGCCAGCCCGCTCACGCTCCACAGTGACCGGCACGGGAACCGGCGCGCCGCGCGGCGGCCGAACGCGCGTGCTGATCACGGGCAGCTCCGCTGGCCGCTCGACGAACGAGCGCCAGAGCCGCCCGAACCAGCCCACACGCGGCACTACTCGCGTCGGGCGCGCCGCCCGCTGCTCCGCGTACCGCCGAAGCACCATCTCGATCTCGACCGGGTCATAGACGTGCATCGTCTCACCCCGTCCGGTCTCGTCACCATCTATTAGCATTTTACCGGTGACCAAGCTAGCGCCCACGCCGTCACCAGTTAACCCCAGTTCGGCGGTAATGGGGTAGGATCGTCACGATGAGCGACACCGAACTGGCGGTCTTCCTGGCCTTCCTCAACAGCCACGACCTGCACGACGCGGACGCGCTGGCGGTTCCGGAGAGTTACGCGTGCTGGGTGGAGGGCGAGGCGCCGGAGGGGCTGCTCGACGCCACCTCGGAGACGGCGCGCGCGCTGCTCGCGGTCCTGCGCGAGCTGGCCGGGCCGGCGCCGGACGCGGCGGATCCGGCGGAGCTCGCGCAGGCGCGCGACCTCCGCGACGGCGTGATCGCGCTGCTGGTCGACGCGGACGAGACCACGGCCTCGGAACTCGACCGGGTGGTCGCCGGGCTCCCGCTGCGGCTCCGCGTCGACCGCGCGGCCCGCGTGGCGATCGAGCCGGCGGCGCGCGGGCCGCTCGCGATCGCGACGCGCGCGCTCGTCGCGCTGCACGACGCGATGGCCGACGGCACGGCGGAGCGCCTGCGGCTATGCCGCGCCGACGACTGTCACTGGGCCTTCATCGACCGTTCGCGCAACGGCTCGCGCGTGTGGTGCGACATGGCCGCCTGCGGGGCGCGCGCGAAGGCGCGCGCGTACCGGCGGCGCCGGGGCGTCGCAGGCTGAGCCCCGGGCCGCGGCCCGACCCGCGAGGCGCAGGCGCGAGGCCCGAGCCGCACCGAGTCAGGAGACACGCAGAGAGGGCCCCGTCGCCGGTGCCCTCTCCTGTTGCGCTGTGCGGGATCGCCGACCGTTACTCGGGCTCCGCCACGTACGAGGCGACGCCCGCCAGCTCGGCGGTCATCTCCGGCGTCGGCTGGAACACCGACGGCGACTCGCCCACGAGCAGCTCCTGCCGCTCGAAGTCGAAGATGAACGGGAGCAGCAGCGACTCCGGCATCGCGATCTCGGCGACCGGTGTCGGCCGCTCGACCGTGATGCGCGCGCGCGCCGGGATCAGCTTCCCGATGATCACGTTCTCCTTCAGTCCGCGGAGGCGGTCGGTCTTCCCCTCGATCGCGGCGTCCGTGAGGACGCGGGTCGTCTCCTGGAAGGAGGCGGCCGCGAGGAAGGAGTCGGTGCTGAGCGAGGCCTTGGTGACGCCGAGCAGCACGGGGACCGCGGTAGCGGGGGTGCCGCCCTCGGCGACGAGCTTGGCGTTGGCCTCCTCGTACTCCCAGCGGTCGAGCAGCTCGGTGGGCAGCGTCTCCGAGTCGCCCGGGTCCTCGACGCGCACTTTGCGCATCATCTGGCGGACGATGACCTCGATGTGCCGGTCGTTGATGTTCACACCCTGCGACCGGTAGACCCTCTGCACCTCGTCGACGAGGTAGAGCTGGCACGCCTCGGGCCCGAGGATCTCGAGCACGTCCTGGGGGTCGAGCGAGCCCTCGGTGAGCTGCCGCCCCGCCTGCACGTACTCGCCGCTCTCGACACGCACGCGCGCGTTCGCCGGGATCGGGTACTCGCGCGTGTCGGTCACCTCCGAGGTGACGCGCAGCGCGATCGGCCGCCGCCGCCGGCCATCCCGCACGTACTCCACGACCCCCGGGGCCACCGCCGCGATCGAGACCGCGGGCAGCTTCGAGTCGCCGTCGTCCTCGGGCGGCTGCGCGAGCAGCTGCTCCTCCTCCACCTCTTCGCCGTCCTCGACGAGCAGCTCGAATCCCTCGGGGAGCTCGTACACCTCGGCGAAGGTCTCGGTGGAGGTGACGGTGATGACGCGCTGGTCGCCGCTACGCGTGACCTGCACGACCCCATCGATCTCGGAGAGGATCGCTTGCCCCTTGGGGACGCGCGCCTCGAAGATCTCCTCGACGCGCGGGAGACCGGACGTGATGTCCAGCTGGCCCGCGACGCCCCCGGTGTGGAACGTCCGCATCGTCAGCTGCGTGCCGGGCTCGCCGATCGACTGGGCTGCGATGATGCCGATCGCCACGCCCGTGTCGACGAGCCGGCCGGTCGCGAGCGACCGCCCGTAGCAGAGCTGGCAGATCCCGCGCCGCAGCTGGCAGCTGAGCGGCGAGCGGACGTGTACCTGCTCGACCCCCGCGGCCACGATCGTGCGCGCGAGCGACTCGGTGATCTCCTCGTCCGCGTCGACGAACAGCTCGCCCGTCTCCGGGTGGGCGACCCCCGAGGCGGCCCAGCGGCCGGTCGCGCGCTCGACCAGGGTCGCCAGCAGCCCGGCCTCTGCGCGCTCGCGCAGCCAGATGCCGGGGATCGGTTCGCCCTCGGCGACGCAGCTCCGCGCGCTCACGACGACGTCCTGCGAGACGTCGATCATGCGGCGTGTCAGGTAGCCCGAGTCTGCGGTGCGCAGCGCCGTGTCGGCGAGGCCCTTGCGCGCCCCGTGCGTCGAGATGAAGTACTCGAGCACGGAGAGCCCCTCGCGGAACGACGAGCGGATCGGCAGCTCGATGATGCGGCCCGACGGGTCGCTCATCAGGCCGCGCATCCCGCCCATCTGGCGAATCTGCGCGATGTTTCCCTTCGCCCCCGAGTGCGACATCATCGCGAGCGGCCCGGTGGGCTCGAGCGTCGAGACGAGCGCCTGCTGCATCCGGTTCGTCGTCTCGGACCAGATGTTGATCGTCGTCATGTACTTCTCGTCCTTGGTGACGAGACCCATCTGGTACTGCTCTTCGAGCTCCTCGATCCGCTGGTCCGCCTCCGCCATCAGCTCGGGCTTCTGCTGCGGCACCTGGATGTCCGAGACCGCCATCGTGACGCCGGACTGGGTCGCGTAGTGGAACCCGAGGTCCTTGATCGAGTCGACGAAGCGCACGGTCTCCTCGGAGCCGAGCTCGAGGTGCACGCGAGAGACGAGCTCGCGCAGCTTCTTCTTGTCCATGAGCTCGTTCTGGAAGCCGATCTCGCCCGGCACGATCTCGTTGAAGAGCACGCGCCCGACGGTCGTGGCGAGGAAGCGGCCGTCGAGGCGGATGCGGATCGGCTCGTGCACGCGGACGTGCCCGAGCTGGTACGCCAGCTGCACCGCGTCGTACCCGTTGAAGGCGCGGCGGCGCTCGGGCTCCGCGCCATCCGAGTAGGTCATGTAGTAGCAGCCGAGCACCATGTCGAGCGTCGGCGCGACCACCGGTTCACCGTCGGACGGCGAGAGCAGGTTCTTCGTGCTCAGCAGCACCTGGCGCGCCTCGGCGACCGCCTCGTACGAGAGCGGCACGTGCACGGCCATCTGGTCGCCGTCGAAGTCCGCGTTGTACGCGAAGCAGACGAGCGGGTGGAGCTGGATCGCCGAGCCCTCGATCAGCACGGGCTCGAACGCCTGGATGCCGAGGCGGTGGAGCGTCGGCGCGCGGTTCAGCAGCACCGGCCGGTCCTTGATCATCTCCTCGAGCACGTCCCAGACCTCGGGCTGTGCGCGCTCGACGATGCGCTTCGCGCTCTTGATGTTGTGCGCCATGCCGTTGCGCACCAGCGCGTGCATGACGAACGGCTTGAACAGCTCGAGCGCCATCTTCTTCGGCAGTCCGCACTGGTGGAGCCGCAGCTGCGGGCCCACGATGATCACGGAGCGCCCCGAGTAGTCGACGCGCTTGCCGAGCAGGTTCTGGCGGAAGCGCCCCTGCTTCCCCTTGAGGAGGTCGCTGAGCGACTTCAACTTGTGGTTCCCGGAGCCGGAGACGGCGCGCCCGCGGCGACCGTTGTCGATGAGCGAGTCGACCGCCTCCTGCAGCATCCGCTTCTCGTTGCGGATGATGATCTCGGGCGCGCCGAGGTTCAGCAGCCGCTTGAGGCGGTTGTTGCGGTTGATGACGCGCCGATAGAGGTCGTTGAGGTCGGAGGTTGCAAAGCGGCCGCCCTCGAGTTGCACCATCGGGCGCAGGTCCGGCGGGAGCACCGGCAGCTCCTGGATGATCATCCACTCGGGCCGATTGCCGGACTTGCGGAGCGACTCGACGACGCGCAGGCGCTTCGTGGCCTTCTTCTTGCGCTGGCCACTGGTGCTCTGAATCTCCTCGTGGAGCTTCGTGCGCAGCGCCTCGAGGTCGAGTCGCTCGAGGATCGAGAGCACAGCCTCGGCGCCCATGCTCGCCGTGAAGACGAGCCCGAAGCGCTCCTCGTACTCGCGGAACTCGGCGTCGGTGAGCACGGTGAGCTGGTCGGCCTCCACCGGGTCGTGGAGCCGGTCGAGCCACTTCACGAGCGGCTCGTACTCCTTCTTGACGGCGGTGCGCACCTCGGCGACCTGTTGGCGCAGCGGCCGCAGCTCCTTCGAGGCGGCGTCGCGCTTCTGCTGCGCCGCGGCCTCGGCCATGAGCTGGATGTCGGACTTCTTAGCCGCGATCGACTCCTCGACGGCGGTAACGGCGGCACGCGTGGCGTCCTGCAGCGCCTTCCGCGTGCCGGTGTCGATCTCCTCGCCGCGCGTGGCAACGGTCTCGTCGCGCAGCGTGAGCTTGCCCCGCAGCTTCTCGCCGACGCGCGACTTGAGGTCTTCCTCGAGCTCGCGCGCCTCGCGCATGACCTCGTCGATCTCGGAGGCGAGCTCCTCGTCGGCCGCCTCGAGCTCTCCGATCTTGCGCTGCTCGATCTCGCCCAGCTCGAACTCGAGCGCCTGCTCGCGCACGCCGATGCGCGATCCGGCGTCGCTCTCGCGGCGGCTCGACTCGTCGTCGATCTCCTGCTGCAGGAGCTCCATCGCGTGCTCGCGCGCGTCCTCGTTGACGCTCGTGATCAGGTATTGCGCGAAGTAGATGACACGCTCGAGCGTGCGCGGGGCGATGTCGAGCAGCAGCCCGAGCCGGCTCGGCACACCCTTCGCGAACCAGATGTGCGTGACCGGCGCGGCCAGCGAGATGTGGCCCATGCGCTCACGGCGCACCTTGCTGCGCGCGACCTCGACGCCGCACTTGTCACAGACGATGCCCTTGTAGCGGACGCGCTTGTACTTGCCGCAGTGACACTCGAAGTCCTTCTGCGGCCCGAAGATCTTCTCGCAGAAGAGGCCGTCCTTCTCCGGCTTGAGCGTCCGGTAGTTGATCGTCTCCGGCTTGGTGACTTCCCCGTACGACCACGACCGGATCTGCGATGGCGACGCCAGCGAGAGCCGGATGGCGTTGAAGTCGTTGACCTCAAGCACGAGTGTCCTCCGATTCGCGTCCCGAGAGGTTGATCCCTAGGGCAGGGATCTGCTCCATGTAGTCCTCGTTGAACGCGACCTCCTCCTCCTCGTTCAGGATCTCCACGCTCAGACCGAGCGACTGGAGCTCCTTCACGAGTACCTTGAAGGACTCCGGCACGCCGGGCTCCATGGTGTTCTCGCCCTTGACGATCGCCTCGTAGGTCTTCACCCGGCCCACGATGTCGTCGGACTTGACCGTCAGCATCTCCTGCAGGATGTGTGCGGCGCCGTACGCCTCGAGCGCCCACACCTCCATCTCGCCGAAGCGCTGGCCGCCGAACTGGGCCTTGCCGCCGAGCGGCTGCTGGGTGATCAGCGAGTACGGCCCGGTCGAGCGCGCGTGGATCTTGTCGTCCACGAGGTGGATGAGCTTGAGCATGTAGATGTAGCCGACCGTCACCGGCTGGTCGAACGCCTCGCCCGTGCGGCCGTCGTAGAGCACCTGCTTGCCCCAGACCGGGGGCGGAATGCGGGTGCGCTGGTAGGTCTCGCGCACGCGCTCCTCGAAGGTCTCCTCGCGCATCGGCCGGACGCTGCGCTCGCCCAGCCCCTCGAGCCAGAGCGTGAGGCACGCGCGGCGCGCCACGCCCCACTCCTCGCCGCGCAGCACCGCGTCCGCGTCGAAGCCCGCCTCCTCCAGGTACGCCTCCATCGCCCCGACGTCGACGCGCTGCCCGATCTCCTCGTCGGCCGCGCTGAGCGCCTTCTCGGTGTCCACCGCGCCGGACTGCACCGCGATCCACGCGCGCGCGAGCGCGTCCTGGATCTCCGTGTCGGAGGCGCCGTCGAACACCGGCGTCACCGCTCGCCAGCCGAGCGTCGAGGCAGCCCAGCCGAGGTGCGTCTCGAGCACCTGGCCGACGTTCATGCGCGACGGCACGCCGATCGGGTTCAGGATGATCTCCACCGCGCGCCCGTCGTCGAGGTAGGGCATGTCCTCGATCGGCATGATGCGAGACACCACTCCCTTATTGCCGTGGCGCCCCGCCATCTTGTCGCCCTCGGTGATCTTCCGCTTCTGGGCGATTGAGACGCGCACCATCATGTTCACGTCCGCCGGCAGCTCGTCGTTGAGCTCTCGCCGGAAGACCTTCACGTCGATGACCTTGCCGCGCTCGCCGTGCGGCACGCGCAGGCTCGTATCCTTCACCTCGCGCGCCTTCTCACCGAAGATCGCGCGCAACAGCTTCTCCTCCGGCGTCAGCTCGGTCTCGCCCTTCGGCGTGATCTTGCCGACGAGGATGTCGCCTTCGCGCACCTCGGCGCCGATGCGGATGATCCCCTCCTCGTCGAGGTCGCGCAGCGCCTCCTCGCCGACGTTCGGGATGTCCCGCGTGATCTCCTCGGTGCCGAGCTTCGTGTCGCGCGCCTCGACCTCGTACTTCTCGACGTGGATCGAGGTGAACTTGTCGTCGCGCACGACCGACTCCGCGAGCACGATTGCGTCCTCGAAGTTCAGGCCCTCCCAGGACATGAACGCCACGAGCAGCGACTGGCCCAGCGCGAGCTCACCGCTCTGCGTGCACGAGGAGTCCGCGAGCGGCTGCCCCTGGTAGACGCGCTCGCCCGGCTCCACGATCGGGCGCTGGTTGATGCAGGTGCCCTGGTTCGAGCGGACGAACTTCAGGAGCGGGTACTGCTCCTGCCGCCCGGACTGGTAGCGCACCTTGATGAAGTTCGCGGTCGCCGACAGCACCTCGCCGTCTTCCTCGGCCACGATCACCTGGCCCGAGTCGCCCGCGGTCTGCAGCTCGACCCCGGTCCCGACGAGCGGCACCTCGGGCCGCACGAGCGGCACGGCCTGCCGCTGCATGTTGGCGCCCATCAACGCGCGGTTCGCGTCGTCGTGCTCGAGGAACGGGATGAGCGCCGCGGCCACGGAGACGATCTGCTTCGGTGAGACGTCGATGTAGTCGATCTCGACCGGCGCGGCCATCAGCAGCTCTTCGCCGTGCCGGACCTCGACGCGCGAGTCGAGGATGTTCCCCCGCTCGTCGACCGTCGTGTTGGCCTGCGCGATGAGGTACTTCTCCTCCTCGTGCGCGTCGAGGTAGACGACCTCGTCGGAGGCGAACGGCACCACCGAGATGTGGTCCTCGCGCGCGTCGGCGAGCGCCCGCGCGGTCTGCTCGTCGATCTCCTCGCTCTCGCGGCCGAGGATCTTGCCGGTGTCGCTCTTCACGGTGTCCGCGAGGATGCGGCCGGTGAGCTGGCGGTTGTTCCGCTTCGGGATCTCGTGCACGATGCGGCGGTAGGGCGTCTCGATGAAGCCGAAGTCGTTCACGACGCCGTAGCTCGCGAGGCTCCCGATGAGCCCGATGTTCGGGCCTTCCGGGGTCTCGATCGGGCAGATGCGGCCGTAGTGGCTCGGGTGCACGTCGCGCACGTCGAACCCGGCGCGGTCGCGCGAGAGGCCGCCGGGCCCGAGCGCCGAGAGCTTGCGCTTGTGCGCGATCTCGGAGAGCGGGTTCACCTGGTCCATGAACTGCGAGAGCTGAGAGCCGCCGAAGAACTCCTTCATCGCGGCCACCACCGGCCGGATGTTGACGAGCGCCGACGGCGTCGCCTCCTCCGGGTCGGTGATCGTCATGCGCTCGCGCACCACGCGCTCCATGCGCAGCAGGCCGATGCGGAACTGGTTCTGCATCAACTCACCAACGGAGCGCACGCGGCGGTTGCCGAGGTGGTCGATGTCGTCCGCGCTGCCGCGGCCGTTGTTGATCTCGAAGATGCGGCGGACGATCGCGACGAGGTCCGAGCGGCGCAGCGTGCGCTCCTCGGGGGCGTCAACGAGGCCGAGCCGCTTGTTCAGCTTGTAGCGCCCGACCTTGCCGAGGTCGTAGCGGCGATCGGTGAAGAAGAGCGTCTCGAGCAGCGCGTTCGCGTTGTCCGCGGTGGGCGGGTCGCCGGGGCGCAGCCGCCGGTAGAACTCTTCGAGCGCCTCCTTGCGGTTGCTCGTCGGATCCTTGCTCAGCGTCGACTTGAGGAAGGAGTGATCGTCGTCGGTGTCGACGTCCTGGAGCAGCGCGCGCACGCGGTCGTCGCTACCGAGCTCTTCGTCGTGCAGCCCGTCTTCCTGATCGATCGCGCGCAGCAGCACCGTCACCGGGATGCGGCGCTTGCGGTCGACCTTGACGGAGATGACGTCCTTCGCGGAGGTCTCGAACTCCAACCACGCGCCGCGGTTGGGGATGAGCTTCGCGGCGGTCAGCCGGCGGCCGGTCGCGGGGTCGATCTGGGCCGTGAAGTAGGCGCCGGGCGACCGCACGAGCTGCGAGACGACGACGCGCTCGGCGCCGTTGATGATGAACGTCCCGTGCCGCGTCATCATGGGCACGTCGCCCATGAAGAGCTCCTGCTCCTTGATCTCGCCGCTCTCCTTGACGAGGAGCTCCACCCGTACGCGCATCGGTGCCGCGTACGTGCGCTCGCGGTCCCGGCACTCGCTCTCGGAGTACTTCGACTCCTCGAAGTGGTACTCGCCGAACCGCAGCTCCATGCGGCCGCCGGTGAAGTCGTCGATCGGGGAGATCTCGTCGAACAGCTCCCGCAGGCCCTCCCGGAGGAAGCGCTCGTACGAGCGGCGGGGCATTTCGATGAGGTTGGGCATCTCCATGATGTGCACGGCCCGGCCGAAGTCCTTCTTCAGCGTGGGCACGGTGCGCAGCGCGGAGACGATGCGGCGGTCGGTGGTCAAGGCGTCACTCCCCTCACAGACCCGTCGCGTGCGGCAGGGGCGAACGAGGTGCGACGCCGCCGGGCCGTCCGGACGGCGCGCGGTGGGCATGAAAAGACCCCGTCACAGCCACGGCGGGCCGCCGGGGTAATCAGGGTCGGCAACAGCTGGATCGAACGCGCCCCACGCAACCTAGAGTGTAACCGCTCGCGCGCAGATCGACAACGGTATCCAGTTGAATCCGAACCTGTCAACGCGATCCGTCCCCCGGGGCGAGCGCCCCCACCCCCTGCTCGGGAGGGGGCGCGAGTCCCAGGATCACGATGTCCCCGTTCCTGAGCCGGGTCAGGTCGCTCACCCAGGCGGGCGCGCCCGCGACGAAGACGCGGAACCGCTGCACGGTCGGGTCGAACCGGAAGGCGGAGACGGCGTCTCGCCCGCCGAGCAGCAGGTGGGCGAAGCGCAGCGGGTACCCGCCCGGTCCCTGGTAGGAGACGAGGGCGAACCCACCGGCCGCCGGGATCTGCCCGACCAGGAACGCCTCGTCCGCCCCGGCCGGCAGCAGCGGGCCGATGCCGGCGAGCGACCCCAGCTGGAGCACGCGGGCGCTCGTGGTGCCGTCGGAGACCGGCTCGGCCGGCACCGCGCGCTCGACCATCCGCGCGCGGAGCGCCTCCGCGTCGAGATCGGGGAACGCCTGCTTCAGCAGCGCCAGCGCGCCGGCCACGTGCGGCGCGGCCGCGGAGGTGCCCGCGAAGCCGCCCGCCGTCGCGGTGACGCCGCTCGGCGCGAGCACGTTCGGCTTGTCGCGGCGGTTCACCGTCGGGCCGCGCGAGGAGAACACCGCCTCCCGCGGCCCCTCCCCCACGAGCGCGCCCACGCTGATCGCGCGCGGGTGATCCGCGGGTTGCGCGAGCGAGCCCGCGGGGGTGAAGAAATCGAGCGGGCTCCCGCGGTCCGGAGAGCCGAGCACCATGAGGTCGAGCGGCTTCGCCGGTCCCGGACCCGCCTGCACGATGCGCACCGCGTAGCGCCCCGTCTTCGTGGCGAGCACCTGCAGCGACTCGACCGGGACTCCGCTGCACGCCTGCAGCTCGCGCGACGCCCGCACGAGCGCACCGTCGGGTCCGTACAGCTCGAGGTCGTAGTCCGAACAGCTCGCGCCCCAGACGTCGTCCCACCGCAGCGAGACGATGATGAGGTCGCCGGTGCTGAAGTGATGGCCGTTGTCCCGCGCGTTCATCGTGAACTCGTGGATGGAGTCGCCGTTGGTGTCGCGGAAGAAGCCGGACCAGTGCTGCTGCGCCCAGTTGCCGGAGGCCGTGACCCACGCGATCCCGGCCGTCGTGGCGCGCGAGACGACATCGTTCACTGGTCCGCTCCCGTCGCCCGGTCCGTTGTGCACGAAGCCGAGCGAGAACGAGATGATCTCGACGCGCTGCTCGATCGCGAACTCCACCGCCGCCGCGAGCTCGGGGATCGTGGAGAAGTTCAGCAGGTAAAGCTGCGCCCTCGGCGCGACGCGGGCGACCACCTCCGCGGCGCGCAGCCCGTGATCGGTGCCGGCCTGCACGTCGCCGTCGGCGCGGAGGCTGCGCGCGACGACCGACGACGGGATCGTCACGCCGCGCGCCTCCAGGTAGCCCTGGAAGCCGGCGTCGATCACGGCGACGCGCACCCGGTGTCCGGTGAAGCCCGCGGCGTGCCAGCGGTCCGCGCCGATGCGCGTCAGGGCCGTGGCGGCTTGCTGCGTTGCCGTGAAGTCGGTCCCGGCCGCCTCGAACGCGCGCCCGACCTCCACCGCGAGCGGCTGCACCGCGGGCGGGGCGCCTCGCTCGAGCACGGGCGATGCCTGGAGGGGCGCGTCGTGCACGCCGAGCCATGCCGCCGTGCAGACGGCGGCAGCGACGGCGAGCGACGAACCGAGGCGCCGAATGCTCGACACGAAACCAGCCAGACGACGAGAGCGGCGTGCGCGCCCCAGTGTACGCGGTCGCACACCTAGGGCCCCGGTTCGCGCCAGCCGTTTCCGCGCCCTTCACCGGTCACGCGCCGCAGAGTACGCTCGCGCCGTCGTCCGGCCGGAAGGGGGCCCGATGCGGTTCCTCTCACTCAGGCGCAGCGAGCCGCCGCCCCCCGCGGCGACGTGCCGGCACCCGCGACTCGTCCCGCGCGTGCGCGGGCCACAGGCACTCGAGGACGACGCGCGCGCGATGGGCTTCGTCTGCCACGACTGCCACCGCGAGTTCCTCCCGTACGTCGTGCGCGACCGGCGCGTGGTCGAGGGCTGACTCCCGGCGGAGTGCGCGCTCCGCGCTGCACGTGAACGCCCCTGCTGGCCCCTAACGCTGAGCCCGGCGATCCCGGCTCGCATCGTCAGAGGCGGTCATGGGTCTGCGGTCGAGCCGTTCCGGGGCGAGAAGTCGGCGTCGTCGCCCGAGGTCGCGGCGACGGTGGAGTGCCTGCACCCTCAGATGGTGGCCGCGCCGCGCCCTGTCATCGACGCAGCCGTGACGCGGGGGGTCCCGGCCCGCGCGCCTATACTCCCGGTGTGACCTCCGACGATCCCCTGCTGCGCCCGCCCCCGGACGGCGTCGAGCACCGTCCGGCGAGCGCGGCGGCGCGGCTGCTCATGGGCGGCCCGGTTGTGCTCGTCACCGCGACGTGGCGAGGCCAGCACAACGTGATGCCGCTGGCGTGGCACATGCCGCTCTCGACCGATCCTCCGCTCGTCGCGATCGCGGTCGAGCAGTCGCGTCACACGGTCGAGCTGATCTCGCACGGCCAGGAGTTCGCGCTGAACTTCCCGGGCCGGCCGCTGCTGCACCACGTGCAGTACCTCGGCGCGCTCCGCGGCGACTCCATCGACAAGTTCGAAGCCACCCAGCTCGAGACGTTCGCGCCCACGCACATCAACGCGCCGCTCGTCGCGGGCTGCGCCGCCTGGGTCGAGTGCGAGGTGCAGGAGTCGTTGCCGTTCGGCGATCACGTGCTCTTCGTTGGGCTGGTGGTCGCCGTGCACGTCGACCCCGAGGCGTTCGGGGACCGCTGGGCCGTGGGCGCCCGCGAGGAGGTGCGCCCGCTGCACTTCGTCGGGGGGAACGTCTACTCCACGCTCGCGCGGGCGCTCGAGGCGAAGGTCCCGCAGGGCTTCGAGGCGCCGGAGCGCGCGCTTGCGCAGCGGCTGGCGGAGGAGCTCGAGCTGACGCGCGAGGCGCGTGAGCGGCGCGAGGAGCGCCGCGCGGCGCTCGAGCGGGAGGTCGAGCGCGGGAACCTCGTGGACCTGGACGAGCTCGAGGATGAGGACGAGGCGGCCGCGGCCCAGCGCGGCGAACGCCTCGACGGCGAGATCGACCTCTCACAGGGCGTCATCCTCGGGGAGGGATAGCGCCGCGGACCCCGTGCCGCGGGCGCCCGCGTGCTCGGGATGCGATGCGTCTGCGCGGAAGCGAGGCGCCTAGGCGCCTCGCTTCCTCAGCGTCGTCGTTGCTGCCGACGTTCGCGGTCTCCCTGCGGCCCTGGTTCAGAAGCGGGCGCGGGCCGACCGGCGCCGCGCGCGACAGCCGCCGGTCCGCCTCGTCGGTCGTCTGCAGCACCGACTGGATGTGCGCGGACTCGTGCGCCATCGACTCGATGCTCTGGTGCCGGGCCTGCACGGAGCGCCCGATCTCGCCGGGATCGGTCATGCCGCTGGTCGCCATCTCCGCCAAGACCTCCTCGCGGTTCTGGAGGAACTCCTTCACCGCAGAGAACGAGTCGGAGCGCATCGAGTCGAGCATGCGCATCATGATCTTGCGCTGCTCGACGAGGTTGAGCTCCAGCGCCTCGACGTCGTCGTCGAAGCGCGCGACCGCGACCGCGACCGCGTCCCGCTGGTCCTCGCCGTACTGGAGGAACGACACGCGCTGCTGGTCGATCTGGTGGCGCGTGTCCGTGATCCGCTTGCGCTGCTGCTGCACGTACTCGGAGAACGAGCGGGCGACGAAATCGCTGCCGACCTCGCGCATGCGGCGCTCGAGTGCCTCGAGGTTGGCCTCCTCGCTGTCCGCGTAGTCGTTCAGCGGGCGGAGCCGCTCCTCGAGGTTGATGAGCAGCTGCTGCATCGTCGCCATCTGGCGCGCGAGCAGCTCGTTGAGCGGCTGCAGCTCATCCTGGAACTGGACGCGCATCTGGTCGAGCAGCTCCGAGTGGAGCCGGAACAGCTCGCCGATGCGCTGCAGCCGCCGCGACGGCAGGAGCTGGTGCGAGCCGATGTCCGCGGTGGCGCCGACGGGGTGTACAGCTCCTCGTCCGGACGCTCGTCCTGCTCTCGTCGAGTGCCGAATCGCATCCCCAGGTCCCCTTCTGCCGGCGAATGCCCGGCCGCCAGCCTCGGCGTGCGCCGAGGTCTGTTCCCTGCGTGCCGAGACGACACGCAGGCCGAACACGATCGCCGGCGCCAAGACGAGCGCCGCGGTGGCGGCGATCATCGTGGCCGGCGCGTCGAGCCACCCAGCGAGCGGCCCGGACGACTCGATGAAGATGAGGGGCGCCCGCCGCGCCTCGCGGTCTGTGGACGGCTCGACGCCGCCGGTGATGCCGCCCGAAGCGGCCGGCGCCGCGCCGCCCCGGTACGCGTCGAACACGATCCGCGAGACGCGCCGGGTCGCGTTCGACGCCCCCTCGTCGTTGTCGTCGTGCTCCGTGAGCGTGACGAGCACGTAGTCGCCCGCCGGGGCGTAGACGAGCGCGGCGTCGTGTAGCAGGCTGCCCATCTCGCCGGGCTTGTGCGCGCCCGCGATCCCGCTCGGCAGCGCCGCCGGGATCAGGTCGTTCTGCTCCTGGACCCGGAGCATCTGGAGCATCTCCGCGCCGCTACGCTGGTCCACCACCTGGCCGCGGTAGAGCCGCTCGAGGAGGAGGGCGAGGTCCTCGGCGGTGGTGACGAACTGGTCGTCGAGCGACGTGCGCGACATCCCCAGGCGCGCCGGCTCCGCCGCCACGGCGCGCGCGCCGAGGCGCTCGCGCAGCGCCGCCGTCGAGGCGTTGTCCGAGAACTGGATCATGGGCCGGGCGGCCTGCCCGGTGTCGATCAGGATCGGCTCGGTGAGCTCGAACTACGGCGCGTCATCCACCGCATGCTTCGGCTCGATCCGGGGCGGTCTGTTGAACGTGAAGGTGCCGGCGGCGCGCTGCTGAAAGGCCCCGGCGAGCACGACGAGCTTGTACAGCGACGCGGTCTGGAACGACTGCTTCGCGTTCACCCCACACCGTTCGCCGTACGCCAGGTCGATCACGGCCACAGCCATCTTCACGCGTGCCGCGCTGCTCTCCCGGGAGATCCGGGTGTAGAGCTCCTCGAAGGTCGCCGCCTCCGCCGCGCTGCGCTGCGGGAGGGGCGCGAACGCCAGTGCGAGGCCGACGAGGCAGCAGCCATCGCCGCCGGCTCTGCACGCCGCCCCCCCCGCCTGGTTCGAGCCGGCTGGGCGCGGATCAGGCGCGCAACTGGCCCGAGACGACCGATCATGTCTAGTGGCGACAAGGGGGGTCAACTAGGGTTCGCCCTACCTCTCGCCACCTCGCACGATGCCGCGAGTTCGGGCACCCCGGCAAGTGCCGCGTCTCGCGGGCTGGCGCTGGCGGGGGGTCCGGGGCCCGGCGGGAGCCGGTCGAACGACAGTTGACCGCGTGCGGTGATCGCCGGATAGTGCGCGTGCAGCGCGCCGACGATTCGCGGCGGGAAGGCGCGCCTTGACGTCACCCACGACCCCGGGCTGTGCGACCGCTTGCCGCCGTGGTGCGGCGCGGCTGCGCCCACTTGGCCCCAGCAGCGTGGCGGCTTCAGCGAAGGAGAAGATGCATGGACTGGAGCGACACCCCAGAGCAGGCTGCCTTCCGCGGGGAGGTACGCGAGTTCATCCGGAATCGGCTCCCGGGCCCGTATCGCGGCACGCTTGAGGAGGCGGCGAACGACGCCGAGGAGCTCACCGCCGGCTGGCAGGCCGATCGCAAATCAGACGACGGGGAGCGCCGCGACATGGCGATCCGGTGGGCGAGCGCGCTGGCAGAGAAGGGCTGGATCGCGCCCCACTGGCCGAAGGAGTACGGCGGCGCCGGGCTCAGCGTGGTGGAGCAGTTCATCTACAATCAGGAGATGTCGAGCGCCGGGGCGCCCGCCGTCGGCGGGATGGGCGTCTCGCTGCTCGGGCCCACGCTGATCGTGCACGGCACCGACGAGCAGAAGGCGGAGCACCTTCCGAAGATCCTCTCCGGCGAGGTCGCGTGGGCTCAGGGGTACTCGGAGCCGGGCGCCGGCTCGGATCTGGCCTCGCTGCAGACGCGCGCCGTACGCGACGGCGACGACTACGTCATCAACGGCCAGAAGATCTGGACCTCCGGGGCGCAGTACGCGGACTGGCTCTTCGCGCTCGTCCGGACCGAGCCCGAGGCCCCGAAGCACCGCGGCATCTCCTTCGTGATGATGGACATCAAGACCCCCGGGATCACGGTTCGCCCCCTCACCGACATGGGCTGGAACCAGCCGTTCAACGAGACCTTCTTTGAGGACGTCCGCGTCCCGGTGCGCAACCGCATCGGCGAGGAGAACCGCGGTTGGTACGTCGGGATGACGCTCCTCGACTTCGAGCGCTCGGGCATCTCCGGCGCGGTCCAGTACGCGCGCGACCTGGGCCGCTTCGTGGAGTTCGTGCACTCGGACAAGGGGAAGCGCTTCGCCCGCCAGGACATGGCGATCACGCGGCTCGAGGTGGCCGACCGCCGCATCGAGACCGAGGTGCTCTTCAACTTCGCGTTCCGCATCGTCTCGATGCAGAACCGCGGGATGGTCCCGAACTACGAGGCTTCGGTGAACAAGTTGTTCGGCTCGGAGCTGCACCAGAAGCTGGCGCGCACCGGGATGAAGGGGTTCGGGCTCTACGGGAACCTCTGGGAGCGGAAGGGAGAGCACGTGCCGATGGCCGCGCACTTCACGCGCGACTACGTGAGCTCCGTCCCGCACACGATCTTCTCCGGGACGTCGGAGATTCAGCGAAACGTGATCGCGACGCGCGGACTGGGGCTCCCCCGGGGATAGCCGCTGGACGCGCGAAAGGCCAACCGATATAAGAACGGGCGCCCCGACAGCGGACGGGGACGCAGGGAGGGACGGGTACCGTGGACCTTGGCCTGAACGAACAGCAGGAGCTGCTCAAGAACGCGGCGCGCGACTTCCTCGAGAACGAGTGTCCGGAGACGCTCGTGCGTGAGATGGAGGAGGACGAGAAGGGCTACTCGTCGCAGCTCTGGCAGAAGATGGCCGAGCAGGGCTGGCAGGGATTGCTGGTCCCCGAGGAGCACGGCGGCGCCGGCTTCGACTTCCTGGACCTCTGCGTGCTGCTTGAGGAGTTCGGGCGTGCGCTCGTGCCCGGCCCGTTCATGTCGACGGTCCTCGGCGGCGCGGTCCCGCTGATCGTCGCCGGTTCGGACGACCAGAAGAAGGAGTTCCTCCCGAAGATCGCATCCGGCGACCTCATCTTCACGCTCGCGCTGACGGAGCCGTCCGCCCGCTTCGACGAGCAGGGCGTGCAGGCGAAAGCGGCGGTGAGGGGGAAGGACGTCACGTTCAACGGCACGAAGCTCTTCGTGCCGGACGCCAACGTGGCGGACTACCTGATCGTCGCGGGGCGGACGTCGAAAGGCGTGACGCTCGGCATCGTGGCCACGGACCAGCCGGGCGTGCAGGTGACGCAGCTCCAGACCATCGCGCGCGACAAGCAGTGCGAGGTCAAGCTCAACGACGCCAAGGGCCAGCTCCTCGGCGCCGACGGCAAGGGCTGGGACCTGCTGAAGCCGGTCATCCAGCGCTACACCGTCGCCGAGTGTGCTTACCTCGTCGGCCTCTCGCAGATGGACTTCGAGATCTCGGTCGACTACGCGAAGGAACGGGTGCAGTTCGGGCGCCCGATCGGCTCGTTCCAGGCCATCCAGCACAAGTGCGCTGACATGGTCACCGACGTCGACGGCTCGCGTTTCATCATGTACAAGGCCGCGTGGTCGATCGCGACCGACCAGCCGGCCGACGAGACGCAGATGGCCGTGAACATGGCGAAGGCGTGGACGTCCGAGGCGACGCGGCGCGTCGTCGCGCACGGGCAGCAGATCCACGGCGGCATCGGCTTCACGAAGGACTACAAGATCCAGCTCTACTTCCGCCGCCAGAAGCGCGCGGAACTGGCCTTCGGCGACGCTGACTACCACCGGGAGCTCGTGGCCACGCAGCTCGGCATCTAGCTGGTTCGGTCGCGCGGACCGAGTGAAAGGGGCCGCCCGCGAGGGCGGCCCCTTCGCGTCGTCCCCTTCTCGTCCCGACGTCCGCTGCCGGGTCGGCGATCGCTCTGGCCGTGCTCAGCCCTCGAGGCGCCCGGCCCCGCGCGCGAGCAGCGCGTTGCGGGCGAGCTTCGCGAGCGGGTGAAGCGCCCACCGCTCCTCGACCGCCTGCTCGAGGAGCAGGTCGAGGTAGACGAGCGCGGCGGCGTCGAGGGAGCGCTCGGCGAGCATCGCGACCTTCGCGAGCGCGGGTCGGCGCGCGACCTTGTCGGGCTCGGCCTTGTCGGCTACGAACACCGCCCATTGCTCCGCGGCGAAGTCAGGGTGCCCCGTCGTGTGCCAGCGCACCGCGGCGAGCACGCCCTCGTCCGTCACCCGGAAGCGCTCCGACAGCTCGAGTGCTCCCAGCGGCCCGTGCAGGAGCACGGGCTCGCCGCGCTCCACCGGGTCGATCGCGAGGCGGCGGGCCGTCGCCCGCGCGAGGAGCTCGTGGGGCGGGACCGCGCGCAGCAGGTCGTGCCCCTGCGCGGCGAGGCGCACGCGGCCCCGATCTAGGCCGTGGCGCGCGGCGAGCCGGTCGGCGAGCGCCACCATGCGATCGGTGTGCGCGAGAAGCCCCGCCGGGAGCCCGGGCGCCATGCGCGCTCGCAGCGCCTCCGCGCTCGTTTCTGCATTCCCCGGGCGTGTAACGCGTCGCTCGCTCAGGGTGATCACCGATTCAGGCGCCCGGCCGGTCTGCGTAGCGTAAGGCGTCCCCAGCGGAGGCGATGCCGAACCACTCGGGGAGGGCCTCGCGGATGGGGCGGCAGGTCGCGGACCGGCCGATCTCGGGTCCGTCGATCGGGAGGGGCACGCGGCCTCCTTGCGGGGAGTGCAGGACGTGAGCCGGGGGGAGCGCGCCGGGCTCGGCTGGGGGTTGCCGCGGGGGAAGCGTAGCCAGGCGGCGCCAGAACACTTGTTTGACAGCGTGCGAACGGGTGTTCTATAGTGCGCGCGGATCCCGCCGCGACGGCGGGTGGCTCGGGGGCGAGATTGCGCCTGCAACCGGGACGTGGATACCCTTGGAACTCGTTCCACACGGTTGTCCACGGGAGCCGAGAGCGGTCTGCGCGCAGCTGCCGACCGTATTCGGACAATCCTGTTAGTAAGTGCGCGGTTCGTGCCCGGGGTCGCCCGCATAGTGGCGGCAGTCCCGGCTCCGACACGCCGAGAGGGTCGTTCCGACATGAAGGTCGTGTTCCTGGAGACCGTTGAGGGATCGGGCGACATGGGCGAGGTGAAAGCCGTCGCTCCTGGCTACGCCCGGAACTACCTGTTGCCCCGCGGCCTGGCCGCGCCGGCGACCCCTGCCCTCCTCAGGCGGGCCGAGAGGCTGCGCGAGATCGAGGAGCAGCGGCAACGGGAGCAGGACGCGCATGCTCGCGAGCTCGTCGGCAGGCTCGAGGGCAAGGCGCTGATCATGGCCGTTCGCGTCGGAGAGCAGGGGCGTCTGTACGGTTCTGTCACCAATGCGGACATCGCCGAGAAGGCTGGGGAGATTCTCGGCGAAGAACTGGACAGGCGCGTGATCCTGCTGCCCGAGGCGATTCGGAGCGTGGGGGTCTACACCGTTCCCATCCGGCTCTCACGTCACGTGGTGCCGGAGGTCACGGTGGTCGTGGTGGACGTCGAGGCGCCGGAAGGCGTCGAGGCGGCCGCCAAGGCGCTGCTCCACCCGCCGGCTCCGCCGGCATCGGTGGCGGCGCCGACCGCCAGGGCGGAGGCCCCCGGCGCGGCCGACTCCGAGGAGGCATCCGAGGAGACCCCGACCGCCGAAGGCGCGTCGGAGCCGGGCACGTCCAGTCTCGAGGAAGGCGACGCGACGACGTAGCGCGACGAAAGGGGGCGGGGGTTGGTCATCGAAGGACGCCCCGCCCCGATCCGTCAGGAGGTCCGGCCGTCGGCCGGGCTGCCACCCCATGACGTTGCGGCCGAGGAGGCGGTGGTCGCCGCCCTGCTGCTCGACGAGGGCAGCTATCCGCGCGTCCTCCCGATCGCGCGCCCCGAGGACTTCTTCCGCGAGCAGAACGGCTGGGTCTACGAGGCCTGCCTCGCGCTCGGCGAGCGCGGCGAGCGGATCACGATCCCCACGGTCGCGCACGAGCTCGAGCGCGCCGGCCGGCTCGACGCCGTCGGCGGCGAGCCCTACCTCGTCGAGGTCGCGGGCAAGTACTTCACCGCGGTGGGCGTGGAGGCGCACGCGCGCATCGTCGCGCGCGACGCGCTCTATCGCCGGCTGATCGCGGCCGCGCAGCAGATCGCGCAGCTCGCCTACGCGGGCGGGCCCGACGTCGGGCGCGTGCTGAGCCAGGCCGAGACGCTGCTCCTCTCGATCCGCACCGCGGAGGCCGCGGGCGACTTCCGCCGGCTGCGCGAGCTGCTCGACGAGTTCCTCGAGCAGCCGCACGAGGAGGAGGACGGCGCGCTCGCGGAGGCCGTGCGCTCCGGTTTCATGGACCTCGACGCGCTGCTCGGCGGCTTCAAGCGCGGCGACCTCGTGATCCTCGCCGCGCGGACGGGCGTGGGGAAGACGAGCCTGATGCTGAACTTCGCGCGCAACGCCGCGGTCGGGCAGCACGCGACCGTCGCGCTCTTCTCGCTCGAGATGTCGGGCGAGCAGCTCGCGATGCGCCTGCTCTCGGCGGAGGCGGACGTCGAGATGGCGCGGCTGCGCCTCGGGCGCCACACGGAGCAGGAGGAGCACCGCGTGATGCACGCGCACGGCGTGCTCGGCGGGACGAGCATCTACATCGACGACTCCGCCGTGCTCACGGTCCCCGAGATCCGGGCGAAGTGCCGGCGGCTGCAGGCCGAGCACGGGCTCGACCTCGTCGTCGTGGACTACCTCCAGCTGCTGCACGGGACGGGCCGCGCCGACACGCGCGCGAACGAGATCTCGGGGATCTCGCGCGGGCTCAAGGAGCTCGCGCGAGAGCTGCGCGTGCCGGTGGTCGCGGCGGCGCAGCTCTCGCGCGCGGTGGAGTCGCGCCACCCGCACATCCCGCTGCTCTCGGACCTGCGCGAGTCGGGCTCGATCGAGCAGGACGCGGACGTGGTGATGTTCATCTACCGCGAGGACGTCTACCTCACGCCCGAGGAGTGGCAGAGCCAGCACCCGGACGCGCCGGGCAACGCGCATCCCTCGGGGCTCGCGCAGGTGATCGTCGCGAAGCACCGCAACGGCCCCACCGGCACGGTGACCGTGCGCTTCCGCGATCGCACCGCCTCGTTCCAGGACCTGCTGCTGCGGCCGGACCCCGGTTTCGGGGCGGGGTACGACGGGATCGACTGATGCCGGAGGGCGCGGGGGCGGGGCGGTCGGGGTCGGGTGGAGCCGGCGGCGCGGCGGGCGCGGGCGGTGCGGAAGGCGGCGGTGCGCCCGGGCCGGCGTTCGCGGGGTTCCACACGGGCGGGCTGCCGGTGACGCTCCCGGCGCAGCTCTTCGTCGAGGTGCTCCCGGAGATCGAGGACGAGGCGGAGCTGCGCGTGACGCTCTATGCGCTCTACGCGATCGCGCGCACGCGCGGGGAGCCGCGCGCGGTGCGCGCGAGCCGGCTCGCGGCGGAGGCGCCGCTG
>VGNK01000021.1 GCA_016866055.1 Chloroflexota bacterium
CGACGGCTCGGTGCTGGCTGCGGAGCTCACCGCGGTGGTCGCGGAGGTCGCGTGGACGCCGGCGCGGCACGCGCGCTGGCTCGCCGCCGCCGGGCTCGCGATCGCGATCCCGGCGCTCCTGCTCGCGGCCGTCTTCGGCGGCATCCGGCGCGCGGAGGTCGCCCCCGTCGAGCGTTGACGCTGCTTACGGGCGCGGCTAGCGTCCGCCCACGCCCGGCTCCCCACCGCCACCCCGCCGGCGCGCGACCCGGAGCACCGCATGCTGCGCCCCCCGCGAGACTTCTTCCGGCCGCTCGCGCTCGGCGCCCCCGAGCCGCTGCGCGAGATCCCCGTCACCCCCAGCCGCATGATCCACTTCATGAACGCGGGCAACGAGCGTATGCGCGCCCGCGTCCCCGAGATGCTCCAGCAGGTCGACGTGCTGCTCGGAAACCTGGAGGACGCCGTCCCCACCGACCAGAAGGTCGCCGCGCGCGAGGGCTTCATCGAGGTCGCGCGCACCCACGACTTCGGCCAGGTCGGCTGCTGGACGCGCGTGAACAGCCTCGACTCGCCGTGGTTCCTCGACGACGTGATGGAGATCGTGGCGGCGGTCGGCAACAAGGTCGACGTGATCATGATCCCGAAGGTGCTCGGGCCCGAGGACATCCACTACGTCGACCGCCTGCTCGCGCAGCTCGAGGCGCGGCACGGCGTGCGGCGGCCGATCCTGCTGCACGCGATCCTCGAGACGGGCGGCGGCGTGGCGCGCGTGGAGGAGATCGCGCTCGCGAGCCCGCGCATGCAGGGGATGTCGTTCGGGCCGGCCGACCTCGCGGCGTCGCGCCGCATGAAGACGACGCGCGTCGGCGGCGGGCACCCGTCGTACCTCGTGCGCTCCGATCCGAACCCCGCGCACCCCGAGGCGCAGCGCGCGGTGGCGCAGCAGGACCCGTGGCACTACTCGATCGCGCGCATGGTCGACGCCTGCGTACACGCCGGCATCCTCCCGTACTACGGGCCGTTCGGCGACATCTCCGACCCGGTCGGCTGCGAGGACCAGTTCCGCGCGGCGTTCCTGCTCGGCTGCGTGGGCGCATGGTCGCTCCACCCGAGCCAGATCGAGATCGCGCGCCGGGTCTTCAGCCCCGACCCGGAGGAAGTGCGCTTCGCGCGGAAGATCATCGACTCGATGCCCGAGGGCGGCGGGGTGGCGATGATCGAGGGCAAGATGCAGGACGACGCCACCTACAAGCAGGCGATGGTGATGTGGACGCTCGCGCAGCAGATCGCCAAGCGCGATCCCGAGATGGCCGGGAAGTACGGGATCGCCTGACGCAGGGGCCGGCGGCGAGCGTGTGAGAGCCGGCGCCGAACGGCCGGGAGGGGTTCGCTGATGCGCTTCTACGAGTACGAGGCGAAGCAGCTGCTCGAGCGGCACCGCGTGCCGCTGCCGAAGCGCAAGCTCGTCACCGACGCCGACGGGGCGGCGGCGGCGGCGTTCGACCTCGGCGGGCCGGTGGTGCTGAAGTCGCAGGTGCTCTCGGGCGGCCGCATGAAGGCCGGCGGCGTGAAGTTCGCCGAGGGCGCGGGGCAGGCGAAGCAGGCCGCGGCCGAGATCCTGAAGCTCACGATCAACGGGCTCACGCCGGTCGGCGTGCTCGTGGAGGAGCAGCGCACGATCGCGCAGGAGTACTTCGCGGCGGTGACGTACGATGGCCGCGCGAAGCGCCCCGTGATCATCTTCAGCGACATGGGCGGGATCGACATCGAGGAGGTGGCGGAGTTCCACCCCGAGCACCTCTCGCGCACGCACTTCTCGGCGCTGCACCCGTTCTCGGACCACATCGCGAAGCAGGCGGTGGCGGCGGTCGGCGTGACCGGCAACGACCTCACGCGCCTGACGTCGATCGTCGCGGCGCTGGTGCGCATCTTCTTCGACTACGACATGACGCTCGCGGAGATCAACCCGATCGGGCGGCTCGACGACGGCACGATCGTCGCGCTCGACGCGCACATGGACATGGAGGCCGAGGCGCGGCGCACGCACGCGGCGCTGCTCCAGCAGTTGGGCGTGCCGGAGAGCGACAACCGCCAGGCGCGCCCGCCCACCCCGTTCGAGATCGCGGCGGCGAAGGTGGACGCGGCAGACACGCGCGGGGTGGCGGGGAATCTCACGGAGTTCGACGGCAACCTCGGGCTGATTATTGGCGCGGGCGGCGGCTCGCTCACGCTCTTCGACGCGGTGCGCGCGGCCGGCGGTCGGCCCGCGAACTACTGCGAGATCGGCGGCAACCCGTCGGTCGCGAAGGCGGCGGCGCTCACGAAGCTGATCTGCCAGCAACCGAAGGTCAAGAAGATCGCGGTGATGATGAACGTCGTCTCGAACACGCGGGTCGACATCGTCGCGCGCGGCGTGATCAAGGGCTGCATCGAGGCGGGGTTCGACCCCGCGGAGAAGATCGCGATCTTCCGCATCCCGGGTTCCTGGGAGGAAGACGGCTTTCAGATCCTGAAGAAGTACGGCGTCGACTACGTGGACCGCTCGGTGTCGATGCACGAGGCGGCGCGGCGCGCCGTCGCGAAGATGGGGAAGCGCTAGCGATGTCAATCCTCATCGACGAGAGCACGACGTTCATCATCCAGGGCATCACCGGCCGCGAGGCGGTGACGATGGCGCGCGAGGTGCTCGACTACGGGTCGAAGCTCATCGGCGGGGTGACGCCGGGTCGCAAGGGGCGCGCGGTGCACGGCGTGCCGGTCGAGGACACGGTGCGCGCGTTCACCGAGCGCACGCGCGTCGACGCCTCGGTGGTGTCGGTGCCGCCGGGCTTCGCCGCCGACGCGGTGTTCGAGGCGATCGACGCGGGGATCAAGCTGGTGGTCGTGGTCACCGAGCGCATCCCGCGCAAGCAGGTCGCGCAGTTCGTCGAGTACGCGCAGGAGCGGGGCGTCCGGCTGATCGGGCCGAACTGCCTCGGGATCATCTCGCCGGGGAAGTCGAAGGTCGGCGGGGTCGGCGGCGCGAACACCGAGCGCGCGTTCAAGCCGGGGAAGATCGGGGTGATGTCGCGCTCGGGCGGGATGACCGTGGAGATCGCGAACTCGCTCTCGGAGTCCGGGCTCGGCATCTCGACCGCGATCTCGATCGGCGGCGACGCGATCATCGGCTCGACGTACGCGGAGCTGATGCCGCTCTTCGACTCGGACCCGCAGACGGCGGGGATCGCGATCTACAGCGAGCCGGGCGGGCGCGCGGAGTACGAGCTCGCGGAGTACATGCAGAGCAGCGGCTCGCGGCTGCCGGTGGTGGCGTTCATGGCCGGGCGGTTCATGGACGAGATGCCGGGGATGCGCTTCGGTCACGCGGGCACGATCGTCGAGGGGAAGGCCGACACCGCCGTCGAGAAGATCGCGAACCTGGAGCGCGCGGGGATCGGCGTGGCCGAGCGCATCGAGGACATCCCGCGCCTGCTCAAGGAGCGCCTCGGGGAGGGTGCCTGATGCCCGCGATGTTCATCCGCGTCGACGTCGACCCGGCGGTGCAGGCGAACGCGGCGCTCTGCAAGCAGCTCGTCGAGGTGTGCCCGGTCGACATCTTCAGGCCCGACGGTGAGGGGAAGGTCGCGACGGTCGAGGAGAACCTCGACGAGTGCACGCTGTGCGACCTGTGCATCCAGGCGGCGCCCGGCCAGGTGCAGGTGATCAAGCTGTACGCGACGTAGGCAGCGCGGGCCGCGGAGGACGCGAAGGCCTTCTTCCCACCGCCGAACCCGGTCCCGTCCCTGGCGAGATCCATAGTCGCTGGCGGGGCCCGCGGTAGAGGTCGAGCTCCTCCCCGTGACCCTCACCTGCTCGTCGTGCGGCGCGAAGCACCAGAACGGCTCGGGCGTCGCCGCGCTCTGCAGGCGATTGACATGTCCCCGCTCGACGCCGGCGTCCGTGCAGCCCGCGACGCCTTGCCGGCGATCGACGCGCCCGGCACGAGCAGGCTGCGACGAGCGCGCTGATCGCCGGTGCCGCGCAACTCGAGCACTCGGGTGCGCAGGTCGTCGCGGTCTATCGTGGCCGGCCCCCGACGCCGCGATCGCGACGGGACCGAGACACCCCCGGAGGACGACACCGCATGTCCGCGGCCAACAGCGGTGGAAGCGCGCCGTGGGAGCGGGTACCCAGGGCCCGACCCGAGGAAGGCGGGCCCGCCGCGGTCAAGCCGCCGGGACCGCGCGCTACGCGGGTGTCCCCTTCGGGAGTCCCGCGCGCACCTCATCCATGTACGCGGTGTCGTGATACCGCGGGGGCCGGCGCTCGCGCAGCGCGAGCAACGCCTCGCGGTGCTCCGCAGTCTGGCGGCTCGCCGCGAAGTTGTCGCTCGAGCGCTGCTCGACCTTCGCGAAGTCCGTCGCGAGCATGTCGTCGAGCATCATTTTCTTGATCACGCGCAGCGTCGGTTCCGGATTCGCCGCGATCTCCGACGCGAGCGCGATCGCGCGCGGCATGAGCTGGTCCGGCTCCACGACCTCGCGCACGAGCCCGAGCGAGCGCGCCTCATCGGCGCTCCAGATGCGCCCGGTCAGCATCATCTCCTTTGCCCGCTGCGCGCCGATCAGCCGCGGCAGCAGCCAGGAGCTCGAGAGCTCCGGCGTGAGCCCGATCGCGGCGAAGCGCGCGGAGAAGCGCGCCTCCGTCGAGGCGAGGATCACGTCGTACCAGAGGATCGAGGTGAACCCGATCCCCACCGCCACGCCGTTCACGGCGGCGATCACGGGCTTGCCGTTCGCGAGGTACCAGGGGTCGAACGGCGCGTGCGGGGCCTCCTTCTGGGGCGGCGCCTCGCCGCCGGTGAACGTCCGCTCGAACCCACCGATGTCCGCGCCGGAGCTGTAGGCGCGCCCGTTGCCCGTGCACACCACGGCGCCGATCGTGGGGTCGGCGTTGAAGGCGTCGTACGCCTCGATCCACTCGGCGTACATCGTGCCGTTGAAGGCGTTGAGGCGATCCGGCCGGTTCCAGCGCACGATGCCGACGCGGCCCTCGCGCTCCACCTCGATCGCCTCGAACGTCGTGCTCCCGTATGGCTCCGGCATCGTGAACCCCTCTCCGCTGCGACCACGAGTATAGGCAGGCGCGTCCCACGCGATGGCCGCGCGCGACGGGCGCGCGCCCGGAAACGCGGTCGCCCCCGCGCCGCGGGGCGCGGGGGCGACCGGTGTGTGAGCCAGCGTCGTCGCTACGTGCCGGCGGCGGCGGGCTGATCCCGCGGCTGCTGCTTCGGCGCCGGGTTCGGGATTCCGGCCGTCAGCTGCAGCGGCACCGCGAGGTTCAGCTCCTCCACGCTCCAGTGGCGCGGCTGCGCGACCGAGCGGATCACCTGCCGCACGCTGTAGCGCGAGGCCTGCCAGCCGGAGGTGCCGATCACCTGACCGGAGATCGCCCCGCCGGCCTCGGTGCACAGCCAGGCTACCGTCGGCGCGTTGTTCTCCGGGTCGCGCGGCTGCGGGCCGTC
This sequence comes from Chloroflexota bacterium, assembly GCA_016866055.1. Taxonomy (GTDB): domain Bacteria; phylum Chloroflexota; class Dehalococcoidia; order UBA2979; family UBA2979; genus VGNK01. The sequence goes on from VGNK01000021.1 coordinate 5,486, forward strand.
CGGCGGGAACTCCACCGGGGGCGCCGCGGCGCGGCCGTCGCGGCGGATGCCGGCCGCGGCGCGGATGTCCGCAGCGGCGGCCGGGACGGACTGCGTCATGCGCGTGTTCCCGCCCGGGTAGATCGCGTTGACCGCGATCCCGTGCGGGCCGAGCTCACGCGCGAGCGCCCGCGCGAAGCCGACCATCCCCTCCTTCGCCGCCGAGTAGTTCGCCTGCCCGGACGAGCCGAGCCCCGACCCCGACGAGAAGAGCAGGATGCGACCGTACCGCTGCCTGAGCATCGGCTCGACCGCGTGGCGCACGGTGTTGAAGGCACCCTTGAGGTGCACGTCGAGCACCGCGTCCCACTCCTCCTCGGTCATGTTGAACACCATGCGGTCGCGCAGGATGCCGGCCACGTGGCAGAGGATGTCCACGCGCCCGAACTCCTTGAGCGTGGTCTGCACGAGGTCGCGGCAGCTCTCGAACTTCGAGACGTCGCCGTAGTGCGCGATCGCCTTGCCGCCGTTGGCGCGGATCTCACGCACGACCTCGTCCGCCGGGCCCTGGTCGCCGCCGGTGCCGTCGAGGTTGCCGCCGAAGTCGGCGACGACGACCGCCGCCCCCTCTTCCGCGAGCATGTGCGCGACGCCACGGCCGATGCCACGGCCCGAGCCGGTCACGATCGCCACGCGGCCTGCCAGTCGGTTACCCATCGTTCTCTCCTCCTCGCCGCGTCTAGCGGAGCACCGGGCTCGGCGCGTCGAGCGCGAGCGTGCGTGGCATCTGCTCGTCGAGCTCGTCGAGCGTGAAGCGGCGGCCGAAGCTCAGGATCTGGCGGTCGATGATCGGCTGCGAGTAGAGGTAGACCTCCCCGCCGCGCACGCCGAACAGCTGCCCGTTGATCTCGCCGGACGCCTCGCTCGCGAGGTAGACCGCGAGCGGCGCGACGCTCTTGGGGTCGTCCGGGTGCTCCGGCGCCTCCCACAGGTTCGTCGGCGAGGGCGGCGCGATGCGCGCCATCCAGTCCGCCGAGAGCACGCCCGCGGGCGGTCGCAGCTCCTCGGACATCCCGCCGAACATGCGCGTGCGCGCGAGCGGCGAGATCGCGTTGCAGGTCACGCCGTAGCGCCCGACGTCGCGCGCGATCGTGCGGCTCAGGCCGATCGCGCCCTCGCCGGCGGCGGCGTAGTTCGAGGCCCCCACGGCCCCGAGCCCCGCGTCGGAGACGAGCATCACGATCCGCCCGTAGCGCTGCTGCCGCATCGCGATCGTGGCGAACTTGACCGGGATGAAGCAGGACTTCACGTTGCCGTCGATGACCGAGTCCCAGTCCTCCTCGGCCATCTCCCAGATCGGCGTGTCTCGCCGGATGCCGGCGGCGCAGATCAGGGCGTCGATCTTGCCGAACGAGTCGAGCGCCGCCTTGATCGCGGCCTCGCCCCCGGCCGCCGTCGCGACATCGGCGATCACCGCGACGGCCTTGCCGCCCGCCGCGGTGATCGCCTTCGCGACCTCCTCGGCGATGGCCGGGTTCGCGCCCGTGCCGTCCGGCTCGCAGCCGTTGTCGACGACGACGACGGAGGCGCCCTCGGCGGCAGCCTTCTGCGCCACCGCGCGCCCGATGCCTCGCCCCGCGCCTGTTACGACGACGGCGTTCCCATCCAGCGCTCCCATCTTCACCTCCCCACCGCATGAACGTGATAAACCGCGGCCGGGATGGTAGCACCGGCCGTCGCGCCCGGAAGCACCTCTGGAGCCTGGGCGGCAGGCCGCCGGCCGCCACCCGTCGGTGTCCGGCACGGCGAGCCGCGGCATCCGCCCGCCGGTGTCCGGCGCCCCTCCGCCCTAGAGCGCCGCGTACATCGCGTCGATCAGCGCGATGTTGCGCGGGTCACGCCACGAGCGCCCCGCGCGGTTGCAGACGTAGCTGAACCCGATGCGCTCCGTGGGGTCGGCGTAGCCGAGCAGCGCCCCGTTCCCGTAGTGCCCGAAGGACTGCGGGTGCGGGCCGAGCGGGCGCACGCCGGGGATCGTGAGCTGGAAGCCGAGCCCGAAGCGCGTCGGGCGGCCGAGCACCAGGTCCTCCCCGCTCGCCTGCTCCTCCCGCGCTTGTTCGACCATCCCGGGCGAGAGCACGCTGACCCCATCGACGCTCCCGCCGCAGGCGAGCGCCCCGAACAGCCGCGCGAGCGAGCGCGCGTTCGAGTGCGGGTTCGTCGAGGGATACTCAGCGGCGCGCCAGAGGCGCGTGTTCACCCCACCCCGGCCGTCCGGCAGCGGCGGCGGGTTGCGGTAGGCGAGGATGCGCGCGAGCTCGACGCCGTCCACGGTCGCGGGGTCCTTCTGGAGCCAGGGCAGACGCGCGGCCTCCGCCTCGCGGTCCGGGGGCGGCTGCACCCAGTCCGCGGTGCGGGCGTCGTGCTCGGGGCCGAAGCCGATGAAGAAGTCGATGCCGAGCGGCCGCGCGATCTCGTCGAGCACGACGTCGCGCAGGCGCCTGCCGGTCGCACGGCGCAGGACCTCGCCGGCGAGGAAGCCGAAGGTGTTCGCGTGGTAGCCGTGCCCCCGGCCGGGCGTCCACCACGGCTCCTGCGCGGCGAGCGCCGCGGTCATCGTCTCCCAGCTCAGCAGGTTGGCGCCGGGCGGCAGCGGCCTGCGCACGGCGGGGAGCCCGGCCTCGTGCGAGAGCAGGTAGCGCAGCGGGAGCGTTGCTTTCCCGGCCTGCGCGAACTCCGGCCAGTACTCGGCGACCGGCCGGTCGAGCTCGACGAGCCCGCGGTCGACGAGCCGCAGCGCGGCGATCGCGGTGACCGCCTTGCCGACCGACCAGACGTCGACGATCGCGTCGCGCGTCCAGGGGCGCGTGCGCTCGGCGTCGAGCCAGCCAGCCCAGAGGTCGACGACGGGGGCGCCGTCGAGCGTGATCGCGACCGCGGCGCCGAGGTCGTCGCGCTCGGCGAAGTTGCGCTCGAACTCCCGGCGCACGGCGGCGAAGCGGTCGTCGCAGTGGCCGTTGATCTCGGCGGTACCGGAGGGGGTGGCCATGGGGCGAGAGTCTAGCGGGACGGCGACCGAGGCGCGGTCAACGGCCCGGCGACGGCGCCGATTCGACGTCCGGCACCATCGGCCTCGGCGGGAGCTCGAGCACGCGCCGCTCGGTGGCGCTGTCCCATCCCTCGGCTTCCGCCGTGACGTCGAGGACGATCGCCGGGAGCCCCTCGGGCCAGCCGAACTCGGCGGATGGATGACGTTCGAGTCCCGCTCCCTGCGGAGGGGGAGCCGGCCGTACGGGTCGGCGAGCCGGTCTAGCGCGTCGCGCTCGTCGACGGTCCCCGAGCGTGCGGGCGAGGGAGCGCCGCCGTTGATCGACCCCCACGTGTACGTGACCTCGGGCGTGGGAACCTGCACGCCGTGGTCGAACGCGGCGACGCGCGTGCGGGCGACCAGGGAGAGGTAGAGCGGGGGCGCGAGGCCGAACCCGCTGTCTTCGTCGGGCTCGGCGAAGGCGTCCACGATCCAGACGACGAGCCGCCTCCCCCGCCCGGCCTTCGCGGCCAGGATGCACTCGAGCGCGGCGTGGGGGTCGCCGACGACCTCACAGCGTCGGCCGCGCGTCTGCGCGGGCGGCGGCGCCCCTCGGATGCGAACGTGCTCCCCTCGCGGGTGGCGGCCACGGTTGCCCTGGCCGCCGAGGTGGTCGGCGCCTGCGCCGGCGCGTCCCGCGCTCCGTCGTCCGCCGCCGGGAACCCGGCGGCCGCGCCCGTCGACGGCGCCACGCCGGGAGCACCGAGTCGGCGCGGCCGCGGCACGCCGAGCGCGCGGAGGACGACGAGGTAGACGAACGCGAGCGGCGCGAGCCCGCCGAAGAAGAGGATGGCGTTCGCGTACTCGGCGTACTCGGCCAGGCTGAGGTCCGATCCTCCGCCTCCGGAGTGCGTGAGCTCGAGGTCGGACGCGCGCAGGTCGCCGGTACGCCCGCCGTCAGCGGGGCTGATCGTGCCGGTCAGCGTGCGACCGCTGCGCTGAAACTGCCAGCGGTTGCCTCCGCGGTCCCTGAAGGCGAGCCCGCTGCCGCCGATCTGCGCCGGGTACTGCGCGGTCGCCTGGGCGCCGGGGCAGCGGAGGGACGGGTTCACCCGCGGCGCCACCTCGGGATACGAGAGCGTGAGCGTGGCGCTCGACGTGGACTCCTGCACCCGCAGGCGCAACGCTGCGCTCCAGATGCAGTTCGGGCTGCCGGCCGAGTTCATGATGGTGCCGGAGCCCGTCCAGTCGCCCTCGAGCCCTCCGGAATGGTTCGCCCAGACTCCTCGATCCACGCCGTGCGCAGCTCCTCCGTCGCTCCGAACACCGCGAGCATCGTCACTGCGGCCAGCGCGGCGGCGATCAGGAAGGGCTTCATGCCGGTGGTCCTCGGCAGCCCGCTCCCCTGCGGTCACGCGTGAAGATGCGGCGCGCGCGCCTCGATCGGGGGCCGAGGGGCTCGGCGCAGGCGCTCTCCGATGGCGAGCCGCCGGGGGTCGCGGGCTGACCGCCGCGTGCACGTGGTGACGGCTCAAGGGGCTCACGCCCCACGGGCCGCCGTGAGCTCGTCGAACGGCTCGCCCGGGGCGGCGCCGCCTACAACAGCGGCCGGCCGTGCTCGCGGATCTCGGCGTCGCGCTCGATGCGGCGCAGCGCCTCGCCCGAGCAGCCGAGCGCGCGCAGCTGGCGCTCGAAGAGGTCGCGCTCCCGCTTCGCCTGCAGCACGGCGTTGCGGCCGAAGCGCCCGCTCATGTCCTGGACAACCGCGTGGTAGCGCTTCCACTCCCGGTAGAGGAGCGCGCACTCCTCCGAGTGCTCGTGCCCGTCGGCGAAGCGGGGCTGCTCGGCCATCGACCCTCCGGTAGGCTGGGACCCCGCCATCCTCTCACCGCGCCGCGCGAGGAGGCCGCGATCGCCGCCACCGAGCGCGCCGAGCGCGCCGCCGACCGCGAACCCCGCGAGGCCGACGGCCGGTTGCCCGACCCGCGATCGCGAGGACGAGCCGGATCACGCACGAAGGGAAGAGCCGCGGGACGGCGATGGAGCGCGTGGAGCCGAAGAAGGAGGATCGCGAGCACGCGGTGCGGCACATCCAGGCGTTCTTCGCCGAGGAGCGCGACGAGGAGCTCGGCCAGCTCGCGGCCACGCTCCTCTACGACTTCATCGCGCGCGAGCTCGGTCCGCTCTTCTACAACGAGGGGCTGCACGCGGCGCAGGTGCTGCGGTGGCGCGCCGCCGATTCAATCGACTCCGATCTCGACGCCGCGAAGCGGCTCCCGCCTGCGGGGCGGCGCGGGCCGGGGTAGCGGCTCCCGCGCCGCGAGGTCGGCGGTGCCCCGGGCGAGCGGCGGGCTCGAGACCCGCCGTGCCGCCTATCCCCCGCCATCCCCCGCGAGCAGCGCGCGGCCGACCACCTTGAGCTCGAGGATCGGCTTCACGCCCTCGAAGATCGGGAGCACGAGCGCGTCCGCGACGTAGCGCGAGACGGGGTCCTCCTCCGAGTACCCCCAGCCGCCGTGCAGCAGCTGCGCCTCGCGCGTCACCTCGCCGGCGACGTCGCACGTGAGCAGCTTCGCCATCGACGGCTCCACGGCGCGGGTGTCGAAGGCGCGCGCGGAGGCGTACGTGAGCTGCCGCCCCGCCGCCAGCCGCGTCGCCATCAGCCCGACCTTGTACTGCGTGAGCTGGTACTGGGCGATCGGCAGCCCGAACTGCTGGCGCTGTGCGGCGTACTGGCACGCCTTCTCGAGAGCCGCCTGCGCGAGCCCGCACGCGCGCCCGCCCGTCTGCAGCCGCCCGGCCGCGAAGCCGCCCATCTGCAGGTAGAAGCCGCGGTTCACGCCCTCGTCGCCGCCGACGAGCCGGGTGTGCGGCACCCAGACGTGGTCGAGCGCGAGCGTGAACGAGTGCATCCCGCGGTAGCCCGGCGTCGGGTTCGCGGTCCCCTCGATCACGCCGCCCTCGGGCTGCTCGAAGCGCCAGTGGTGCCCGTCGAACGGCGGCTTCTCGATCATGAAGAGCGAGAGCCCCCGGTTGCCCGACTTCGGGTCGGGGTCGGTGCGCGCGAGCAGCGCGAGCAGCGTCGCGCGGCCGGAGAACGTGCTCCACGCCTTCGCGCCGTTGATGCGCCAGCCGCGCTCGCCCGTGTGCTCGGCCGGCTCCGCGCGCGTCTGCAGCGAGGCGACGTCCGAGCCGACGTCGGGCTCGGTGACCGCGACCGCGACGAGCACCTCGCCGCGCGCGATGCGCGGCAGCCACTCCCGGCGCTGCTGCTCGGTGCCGCCCGCGAGCAGCGCCTTCGTCAGGATCTCCGGGCGCGTCGCAAGCGAGCCGGCTGCGGCCAGAGAGGCGGCGGAGAGCTCCTCGGTGATGATGACCATCGGGAGGTCGCCCATCCCGGTGCCGCCGTACTGCTCCGGGATCGAGGAACCGAAGAACCCCTGCGCGGAGAACTTCGTGAGCAGGCCGTCCGGGACGAGCCGGTCCTCGCGGTGGATCGCCTGCGCGACCGGCGCGACCTCGTGCTTGCCGAACTCGCGCGCCATCTCGCGCGTGAGCGTCGCCACCTCGTCCTCGAGGTCGATGTGGTTCGCGCCGCCCGCCGCGATCACCTCGCGGCCGATCGCGCGGATCGCGCCCTCGTCGAGCCCGGCGCGGATCGCCGCGCGCGTCGCCGCCTCCGTGAGCGCGCCCGCCTGCGCGTCGGTGAGCCCGAAGTCGTCCCACGCGGCCTCGACCTGCGAGCGCAGCGCGTGCGCGACCTCCGCGGCGTAGACGTGCGCCATGCGTTCCTGGAGCGCGTCGGGCTTGCCGGCGGCGGCGAGCCGCTCGCAGTAGGCGACAAGCTCGGCCGCCGCGCGCACCTGTGTCGCGAGGTAGGCGAGGCGCTCGGTGTGCACCTGGTGGTCGTCGATCAGGCGGCCGCCCTCGGTGACGCGCGCGCCGTGCGCGAGCGCGGCGTCGATCGTGCGCTGCGCGACGTCGACGAGACGGCGCGCCGAGGCGACGGCGGGGGTGTCGGTCGTGGTCATCGAGGCCTCCCTGAGCTGGGCCGGCGCCGCGCCGGCTCGCGCACGCGCGGGGCTCAGCGGGCGCGCGGGATGAGCACGGTGTAGTCGAGGTCGAGCACGACGTTCGGATCGTACCGCTCGCGCCCGCCCTCGTCGGTCACCTTGAACGGCTGCTCCTCGGTCGCAGGGTCGCGGTTCTTCACGGCGACGAGCCGCAGCCGGAGCGCGCCCGCGTCGGGCCGGCCGAGGTCGATGCGCTCGAGCACGTCGGTCCACGCGAACAGCGTGTCGCCGGCGAACGTGGGATTCGAGTGCGTGCCGCCGTTGAAGGCGAGGATGCGCACGACGTTCTCGAAGCCGTTGAACGCGAGCGCGTGCGCCGTCGAGATCACGTGACCGCCGTAGACGACGCGGCGGCCGAAACGCGAGTCCCTGAGCGCGTAGGCGTTGAAGTGCGCGCGCGCGATGTTCTGGTAGAGGCGCGCCGCCATCTGGTGCTCGGCCTCCTCGACGGCGACGCCCTCGACGTGGTGCACGCGCTCGCCGGGCTCGTAGTCCTCCCACCACCAGCGCCCGCCGGTGACGACGGGGTCGAAGCGCGCGAGGTCGAGCTCCGGCGGCACGCGCAGGTGCTCGGTCGCGACGCGCTCGGGCGTGCGCGGGACCTCGTTCGCGCCGCCCTTCGTCGAGGGGTCGCGCTTGTTCATGAGCACCCAACGCACGTAGGAGAGCACCTCCTCGCCGCGCTGGTTCACGCCGGCGGTGTGCACCCAGGTGACGCCGGTGTCCCCGCCGCTCGACTCGCGCCAGCCGAGCACCTTCGTGCGCGAGGTGATCGTGTCGCCAGCGTAGACGAGGACGCCGAAGCGCACGTCGGCGTAGCCGAGGTTCGCGATCGCGTTGAGCGAGACGTCGGGGACGGAGTTACCGAAGACGGTGTGGAAGACGAGCAGGTCGTGGATCAGCTCGCGCCGGAAGCCGAGCGCACGCGCGAACTCGGCGTCGCAGAAGAGCGGGTAGCGGCTCGCGGTGACGGCGAGGTAGACGGCGGCGTCGCCCTCGGTGAGCGTGCGCGGGGTCGCATGCACGATCTCGCGCCCGGGCATGAGGTCCTCGAAGTAGTTGCCGGTCGTCGCCTTCCCGCGATCGGTGGTGCTCACGCGATCCTCGCTTCCGGGCGGCAGGCAGCGCTGCACGGTGTGACGGGGGCGGCCTCGGTCGGGAGGGCCGCGTGCATTGTAGGCGCGGTCACCCCTAGCGGCAGGGCGCGCGCGAGGCGGCGGGTAGACTGTGCGCAGACGACACCCGACGAGGAGGCACCGTGGGCACGAAGGAACTCGAGGCGCTGGTCCAGATCCTGCAGGGCGAGCTCGCCAGAGGGCGGGACAACCACGTGACCGGGACCTGGCACATCCACTTCGAGAAGGACCACCAGGACGGGCCCGCGTTCTCCTTCAACAAGTGCGAGAGCGAGGTCTACTGCGAGGAGCGCCCGACGGTCTTCGCGGTGGACGGCCGCGTGCTCGACCCGGGCGGGCCGCTCTTCGGCTAGCGGGCGCGATCGGCGGCCCGCACACCCTCGTCCCACTCCGCGGCAGTGAGCGCGAAGCGCAGCGTGGTGCGGATTCCGCCCGGCGCGTAGAGCGCCGCCTCCTGCTCGCGCGGGTGGACGCGGAAGCCGACGTGGCCGGCGAGCGCGACCTCCGCGGCGCTCTCCTCCTGGCACGCGAAGCGCAGCTCGCGCAGCCCGCGCGCGGCGAAGGCGTCCGCGACGAGCGCCGCACACGCGCGCTCCGCGATCGTGGGATCGTCGAGGCGCGCGGCGACCCAGTAGCTCAGCTCGGCCGCGCGCCTGCCGGCTGGTGCGAGGCTGCAGACGCCGGCGATCCCGCCGCGTGCGACGACGAGCAGGCTCTCGCGGTCGGGCCAGCCGCGCTCGCACCAGCGGCGGGCGTCGTCGACGGCGGCGAGCTCGGTCCACCACGGGTGGACACGGCCCGCGCGGCGGCGGGCGCATCGTCCGGCGCGGCCGGGCGCAGCGCGAGCGTCTCGTCGATCACGATGGCGTCCACGACCGCACGGTAGGGGACGCGGCACGCGCGCGGCACGCGGCCCCCGCGGGACTCGCGCGCCCCGTCGCCCCACCCTACCCTTGCGCCCCGTTCGCCTGAATGAGGGAGGGACCATGCTTCGCTTCCGGCACTACACCGTCGCCGTCCACGACCTCGACGAGGCCGTCGCCCATCACCGGTCGCGGTTCCAGATGCAGCCGATCGGCGAGCGCGCGTTCAACCGCATCGGCAACTTCGACTACCAGCCGATGGGCTACGACGGGAAGGTGCTGCTCCACCTCATCCAGCCGAAGAGCGACGAGTCGCCGATCTCGCGGCTGATGAAGGAGCGCGTGAACCCCTTCAACCCGCACGGCGAGGGGATCTACCTGCTCGCGTACGAGTGCGACGACGTCGAGGCGTTCTGCAAGCAGGTCGAGGCCGAGGGCGGCCGCGTGAACCGCGCGCCCGGGTCGACGAACGCGTGGGTCCATCCGACGGCGTCGAACTTCGTGCTGATGGAGCTGTTCCAGGGGCAGCACTAGGCGAAGGGCGGGCTCGGCGGCGAGCGGTAGCGCTCGATCAGCGCGCGCGGGGGCCCCGCGGCGAGCACCGCGGGGATGCCCACCGCGACCACGACCGCCGAGATCCACCAGCCGCCCGCGTAGCCGCCCGTCCGATCCACGAGGTAGCCGACGACCCACGGGCCGACCGCGCCGCCCGTCGTCTGCACGAGCGACATCACGCCGTTCACAGTCCCGAACGTCTTCGTCCCGAAGTAGTCCGCGAGGATCGCCGGCCGCACCGGGATCGTCCCGCCGAACCCCGGCGCGATCAGCAGGATCGCGATCAGCGCCTGCCAGAACTCCGTGGCGAGCGCGAGCAGCGGGAGCCCGATCACGACGAGCGCGATCGAGAGCGCCATCATGAGCCGCTTCGAGTAGCGGTCGGCGAGGAAGCCGAAGCCGAGCCGCCCGACGATCGAGGTGAGCGTGAAGAGCGCGACGGTGCTGCCGGCGGCGGCCTTCGACATGCCGAGCGAGCGCTCGAGGTACGGGATCTGGTGCACGACGAACGCGGTCGTGCCGAAGTTGTTCAGCACGAGCGCAACCGAGAGCAGGATGAACGCATGCGAGCGGACGACCCGCCGCCACGGCACACCCCAGTCCTGGATCGGGCGGTCGTCGTCGCCCTCGCGCCAGTCGCGCGCGCGCACGCCGTCGATCGGCTGCGGGTGGCCGCGCGGCCGCGCGCGCACGTTCGCCGCCGCGAGCATCCCGAGCGTCACCATCGCGAGCGCGAGCACGCGGAGCGCCCAGCGCCAGCCGAACCCCTCGACGAGCCACGCGACCACCACGACGAGCAGCCCGCCGACGCCGCCGCCGAGCGTCATGAACGACATCGCGGTCGCGCGCCGCGCGCGGAACCACGTCGCGATCGCCGCGAGCCCCACCTGCCCGCCGGCGGCCGAGGTGCCGAGCGCGATGATCAGCATCGCCGCGTAGAACTGCCAGATCTCCTGCATGAACGACATCAACAGCACGCCGGCCGCCGCCACCACGATGCCGACGAGCAGCACGCGTCCCGGACCGGTGCGGTCGACGAACGCGCCGATGAACGGCGCGGCGATGCCGCCCACCTCCGAGCGCAGCGAGAACGCGAGCGAGGTCGCCGCGACACTCCACCCGAACTCCGCGACGACCTCGTTGAAGATCGTCCCGAAGCCGTAGAAGAACGTGGAGGCGATCAGCAGGACGACGAACGCGGAGGCGCCGACGACGAGCCAGCCCTCGTAGACACCCGGGAACGCGCGTCGCAGCATGCCGCCATGCTCGCCGACGGCGGGCTCGCGCGCTATCGAGCGGCTCCTACCAGGCGGAGGTGTCCGCCGGCACGAGCCGCGCCATGAACGTCCCGGACGGCGAGTCGAAGCCCGTGACCGCCTCTCCGCCCTCCGCGAAGCGGAAGCGCAGCGGCTCGCCGGCCCAGCGGCCCTCGACGGGCCGCAGCACGCCGCGCTCGACGAGCTCGAGCCGCGCCGGGGCCGGGCGCATCCCGGTCGCCTCGTAGCGCCGCGGCGGCGCGCCGTCCTCGGCGAGCAGCATCAGCCGCCCGTCGCCCCAGGCGATGCGCATCACGGCGCCGAGGTTGTTGAGCCGCGCGACGTAGCGCCCGAGGTACGGCGCGAACGCCGCCGGCGCCGGGGAGAGGTCGACCGGCCGGCGGTCGGCGTCCTGCTCGTGCGCCTCGACGAGCGCGTCGAGGAGCGAGGTCGCCACCTCCTCGGCCGCGGTGTGCGCGTCGGAGTTCGTCAGCGCGATCACGCCGAGGTCGTGCGCGGGGCTGAAGTGCGCCTGCGAGAGCGCGCCGGGGAGCGAGCCGCCGTGGCCGTAGAGCGGGCGCTCGCGCACGACGCGCACGTTCCAGCCGAGGCACTGCCACTGCTGCCAGCCGGTCATGCGCGCGTGCGGGCGCAGCATCTCCTGCAGCGTCGCCGGCGCGAGCACCGACGGCGTGCGCGCCTCGCCGCGCCCGAGCGCGCAGGCGTGCGCGAGCCAGCGCGCCATGTCGGCGACCGAGGAGCGCAGCCCGCCGGCGGCCGCCGCCGCGTGGTGCTGCATCTGCAGCGCGGGGCGCGGGCTCACCTCCTCCGCCTCGTGGCGCGAGGGCACCGCGCGCGGCGCCGTCCCGCCCTCCGGGGTGAACGTGGAGTCGCGCATGCCGAGCGGCTCGAGGATCGCGCGGCGCACGTACTCGTCGTACGGCACGCCCGAGCGGCGCTCGACGACGACCCCGAGCAGCGCGAAGCCGAGGTTGCAGTACTTGTGCATCGCGCCGGGCGGGACGACGACGGCGACCTCGTCGAGCCGTTCGAGCAGCTGGGGCACCGAGGGGCCGATGCCGGTGTCGAAGCGATTGCCGGGGAGCTCGCCGCGCAGCCCCGAGGTGTGCGTGAGCAGCCGCCTGAGCGTGACGTCGCGCAGCGAGCCGTGGTGCACGGCCGCGCGCTCGATCTCGGGGACGTGCCCGACGAGCGGGTCGTCGAGCGCGAGCTTGCCGGCGTCGCGCAGCTGCATCACGGCGGTCGCGGTGAACGGCTTGGTGTTCGAGGCGATCGGGAAGAGCGTGCGCTCGTCGGCGGGGCGGCCGCGCGCGGGGTCGGCGTGTCCCCAGGGGCGGAACCAGGCGAGCTCGCCCGCGCAGACGACGCCGAGCGCGGCGCCCACGACGCGCTGCGCGGACAGGATCGACTCGATGCGCGGCTCGTGGCGCGCGATCACCTCGCGAACGAGCGCGTGATCCATGGCGTGTCCCTCTCCCGGCACGAGGTACTCGCGGCCGGCGCGGGCCTGATGATAGTGCGCCGGCCGCCGTGGGCTCGACGCGGAACGATCGCCGGGCCGGGTCAGGGGGCGGCAAGGTTCGTAAGGCGCGCGTAGGGCGCCTCCGTCACCTTCGGCGTCGAAGCAGGGCCGGCCGGAGACGGAGGTGGACCATGAAGCGAGGGCTGATCGCGGCGGTGGGCGCGCTCGCGATGACGGCCGCGGGCACCGGGGTGGCGTTCGCGGACAAGGACAACGGGGCGCCGAACGCGTTCCTGTGCCCGATCGTCGGCGAGGGCGTGCTGAACGCGCCGGGCACGGGGGCGTTCCTCACGCCCGCGGGGCCGTCGCTGCTGCCGGGGAAGAACCGCGCCGGGACGCACGCGAACGCGAACGCGCTCAACGAGAACGGCGGCCCGGTCGCCGGCAACTCGCCGGGCGCGGACGGGTTCACCCCGATCTGGAACCCGTAGGAGGGGGACGCCCGCCGCTCGCGGTGCCTGCGGGCTACGCCGCGCTCCGCGCGCGCCCGCGGCTCGCCATCACCAGCATCGCCCCCCAGAGGAAGCACTGGATCCCCGTGCCGGCCGCCGCCCAGCACAGGTCGAGCGTGTAGAGGGCGAACGCGATGGCCGCGAGGATGGCGGTCAACGGGAGGCTCGTGCTCGCGGGGGGCTTCACGGGCGCCCGGAGCATCGGCACCAGGGTGGCGGCCACGAAGAAGCCGCCGAAGGCGAGCACCATGTCCTGCCAGATCATGCGGCCTCCCGCGGGGCGCGGCAGAAGGTGGCCGCACCCGACGCCGCACCGCCTCCACCGTGATCATCGGCGGACTCCCCGGGGAGGTCGATGGGCTCGCGCTTCCTCCAGAGACGCCCGGTGCTAGGATCGAGACGCCGAGCGGGAGTAGCTCAGCTGGCAGAGCATCTGCTTCCCAAGCAGAGGGTCGCCGGTTCGAATCCGGTCTCCCGCTCCAATCCACTCCTCCGAATCTAGGACGAGCGGATAACTGAGAAAGTCGAACAACCGTTCGACAAGCACAGCGGAGCGTGCGAGGATAACTGGACCCTCTGCAGGGAGGTCCAGATGTTGTCGCGGAGGGCGCGGTAGCGGTTCGATGCCGTCGCGGGCTTGAAACGCTCGATCGCGTTGGTGATCTTTTCGACGAGCGCAGCCTCCGGCACGGCGGCTTGGGCACCGGCCGTCCCGTAGTTGTCGGGACGATCGCCAAGGAGGCGCCACGACCTGCGGTCGTCCCAGAGGTCGACGGACTTGAGCACCTCCTCGACCACTTCCTCGCGGTCAGCTAGCAACAACCTGAACAGAAGTGCGCGAACCTGCTGCGGCTGACTGTGGTCGAACATCGGTGAGCTCCTCCTTAGGGGACGGTGATCTATGACGCCGCGCGACGACCCGTGCTAGCCCGAGTCGCTTCGGCTATCACGTAAGTGATCGCCGCCTGGACCTCCTGGCGCCGCGCCACTGGCGTCGACGATGATCCCGAGATCAAGCCCGCGCGCCGCCAGAACGAATTGGGAGCGATGCTGAAGTCTGCATCGCGAAGCACAGGGATCAGAGCGTCTTCGTCGCCCTCGCGATCACTGACCCACGCCTGCCATGCGGCCGCCAGGACTCGCAGGATGGTGTTGTTGAAGGCGAGTGTCGCGCCCCGCTCGCGGGAAAGTTCTGCGGAACCATCGGCGAGCCGACTGTACTCATCTCGCGCCGCGGTTAAGAACTTGAAGAATCGCTCTGCCGGCGCGGTGATCAGCTCGAGATCGCCGTCCAGGTCGATCGCCCGCGCACGACTAACGCGACCGTAGTAGCCGACCAGAATCGTCTTCAGTAGCGTGGCAAGTTGGTTGAAGGTGATGAGCATCTCGCTCGTGCGTGCGACGGTGCTGCGTTCCATCTCGACGTGTCCGTCGAGGATCACGCTCCCCGCCATGACCAGTTCAGCAGCGCGATTGAAGGGGTCTCGCGAGTCGAAGCGCGCCTTCGTGAGCGCGTCGATGGGGCGGGCCTTAGCTGCGTCGGCGAACATCTGCTTCAGGCTCTTGATCTCCGCCTCACCGTAGAGCAAGACGGGAATCGCCTCGTGCTTGAGTTCACGGAGGCGATCGCGATCGCCTTCAAGCTCCTCGCGAAGCTTGACGATCACACCTTCTTCATGACGCGAGTCAATTGCCGCGCGGATAGTTCGTTCGAGCTCACGGACTCGGGTGGTCCGCTCGTCGATGAGGTCATGCACGGCTCGTCTCCGGTGCTGCCCGTCGAAAAGCTTCAGCCGCCCGAGGGCGCCCAGCGGGATAGTGAGTAGTCCAAAGAGGTTGTCGGTGTTGCGATATGGTTCGAAGGAAACGAGGGTCGGATCGACCGCGACCATCACGGCGCCCGAGATCCAGTGCCCGTTCTCCCAAAGGTACCGGTGAATCGAGTCAGCATGGTGCCGATCGAGGCGGCGGTTCGCGTCCCGAACGACCTCGTCGTCGACTCGCTGCGGCAGCAGGCCGTCCAGCTGCTCAAGCTTTAGCGAGAACGCGTAGACCGAACGGCCCCCTTGCTTGAACGACAGCGCCGAGGCGGCCAGGCCTCCAAAGGTCGGCGACGCCGTTGCCGGGATATCCACGTCTTGAGTCACCTGACCAGCTCCTCCAACGTTAACCGCTTGTGTAGCCGGCACAATAAACGCTAGTGCAAGCGGGTGTCAAAACCTGAGAAGCGACTTCTCGGAGCCTGCCCCGCATCTCCGGACACCTAGTCTGAGGCGACGATGTCGCTCAGGGAGGAGTCCAGGATGCCCCGAGCCCACCCGCCCGAGTTCCGCCGCCGCGCCATCGAGCTCGCG
>VGNK01000022.1 GCA_016866055.1 Chloroflexota bacterium
AGCGCCTCGCGCGGGAGCGTGCGTGCCGCCGCCGCGGCGAGCAGCGCCAGCGCCGCGGCCGACCCGACGAACAGCAGCCGCAGGGTGCCGAGGCTTCCCCACGACAGCCCGAGCAGCGGCCCGATCGCGGCGCCGAGATCCTGAAAGGTCGCGTACGTGCTGAGGACGGCGGCGCGGCGCGCTGGCGCGGCGAGGTCGCCCGCCGCCGTCACGAGCTGCACGGAGAGCCCGACGGAGGCTGCGAAGGCCGCCATGACCGCCGCGACCATGAGCCAGACATGGCTCACCGCCGCGAGGGCGGCGAGGCCGGCCGCGGCGACGAGCAGGCTCCCGACGATCGCGCGCCGCCGCCCGAGCCGGTCGGCGACGTGGCCCGCCACCGGCGCGAGCACCACGTCGAGCACGCTGCGCGCGCCCAGCACGAGCCCGGTGAACGTCGCGACCCCGATCGCGGCCGCGGCCACTGGCACCTCCTCGCCGTACCGCGCGCGGAAGAGGAAGCCGAGCGAGGCGCCGAGGATGCCCGAGAAGACGAGCCCCGAGGCGAAGCTGCCGGTGCTCATCACGAGCAGCCGCGCGTCCGCGACCACGTCGCGCAGCCCGCCGCCGCTCCCGTGCCCGCCGACCGGCGCGCGAGCCGCAGCGCGCCGCCCGCTCGCCGTGTACCACCCCAGGCCCGCCGCCGCCGTCAGCGCCGCGAAGAGCGTGAACGCAAAGCGGTGGCTCACCACGTCGCTCAGCAGCCCGCCGAGCAGCGCCCCGCCGAGACTCCCGAGCCGAACGATGCCGGAGTACGAGCCCATCAGCAGCCCGCGGTTCGCGTCGCTCGCGGCATCGAGCACCGCCCACTGGCCGCCCATCCTGAGGACCGACCAGCAGAAGCCCCACGTCACGCGCGCGAGCAGCAGCGCCCAGAACGCCGTCACCCAGCCATACGTCGCGGTGACGACGACGGCGACCGCCATCGCGACGGCGAACGGGACGGTCGTGCCGAGGCGCTGGAAAGCCAGACCGGCGAGCGGGTTGGAGAGCAGCCGGATCAGCCGGTTCGCCGAGAGCAACACGCCGACGAGCGCGATCGTGAGGCCCCAGGCCTGCGGCCTCGCGGGCATCACCACGTAGAGCATGGCGTCGCCGAGGAGCGCGGCCGCGATGGCGAGCGCCGCCGCCGCCACCGGGAGCGGGGGCAGGCGGCGGGCGAGTCGGCGCGTCATCGCCGCACCATAGCAACGGGCGTCGGGGCGCGGAGTCGCCGCGCAACGCACGGCCCGCCGCCGCCGGCCGCGGCGCCGGGGTACGTCGCCGAGCGCGCTCGCCTACCGAGTGCGGGGCTCGCGCCTACGGGGTGTGCGGCGCGACGGTGCAGGCGAGCATCCCGCGCAGCAGGTCGCGCGTGGTCACGATGCCGACGACGCGGTCCTCGTCGTCGACGATCGGGAGGCTCGAGATCCCCCGCTCGAGCAGGGTGGCCGCGGCCTCCTGCACGAGCGCGGTGTGGGGCACCGCGACCAGCGCGTACGTGGCCGCCTGGAACACCTTGCGGCGCAGCGTGTCCTCGTCGCGGCGCTGCGCCGCGGCCGTCCCCGCGTAGGGGCTGAGGCGCCGCACCACGTCGCGGTCCGAGAGGACGCCGACGACGCGCCCGCGGTCGTCGACGAGCAGATGGTGGATCGCGTGTCGCTTGAACGCGGCGCGCGCCTCCTGGAGGTCGGCCTCGGCCGAGATCGTCTTCAGGTCGGTCGACATGACCTTGGAGACGGTGACGCCGTCGAGGATGTCGTCGTGGTTGTGCCAGGGCGCAGCGACGCGGCCTCGCGCCCGCGGGCGGGGTCGGGGGGCGTCGCTCCGCATCGATCGGTGCTCCTTCGGCTCCTGTGATGAGCATCGACCGGCGGGGCGCGCGAGCGCAGGGATGCGCCGCCGGCCTCGGGGCGGGCCCCGCGATGGGGCGGGTGCGAACCGGGCTCTCGGAGGGTCCGTTGAGGAGGCCGGGCCAGGCGAGGGGCGAGCGGGGGCTCCCGGCGCGCGGCGGCTCGGGGCGGCCGCTAGGCCTCGCGCCGCACGCGCGTGCGCAGTGACGCGATCGCCTGCCACAGCCGACGCAGAGGCGCGCCCGGCGCGCTCTCCTCGGGCGGCGTGCGGAAGACGCGGTCGCGGTACCAGCGCAGCTCGTTCACGCTCTCGCGTACGTCGTCGATCGCCCGGTGCAGCTCGCGCTTCTGCGGCGGCTGGTAGCGCTCCGGGTACCAGCGGTGGACGAGCTCCTTCACGGTGCTGACGTCGATCTGGCGGTAGTGGAAGAACGCCTCCAGCTCGGGCATCTCGCGGCGGAGGAAGCGACGATCCTGCGCGATCGAGTTGCCGCAGAGCGGGGAGACGCCGCGGGGGAGCCACTGGTCGAGGAAGCCGAGCGTGAGCCGCTCAGCCTCGCGCGCGTCGATCGTGGAGGCGCGCACGCGCTCGACGAGGCCGGATGCGGTGTGCGTGCTCACGTTCCACTCGTTCATCGCGGCGAGCTCAGCCGCGGATCGATGGACGGCGATCACGGGCCCCTCAGCGAGCACGCGGAGGTACGCGTCGGTGACGAGGCTCGCGACCTCGATGATGACGTGGTGGTCGGGATCCAGCCCGGTCATCTCGAGGTCGATCCAGGCGAGGCGATTCGGGTCGCGCATTGGGCGAAATCTAAGCGGGCGCGCGCCTGGAGTCACGCCTGCGGGGGCGCGTGCTACCGTGGCGGGCGATGCAATTCGCTGCATGCCGCCGGCTCGCCGGTTGATCCGCGTCCGTCGCCGTCCGGCCTCCGGGTGGCTGGGGCTCGTGCTGCTCGTCGCGTTCCTGCCGGCCGCGTGTGGTGGGGGAGGAGAGCGACGCGTGGTAGACGTAGGGGACACGGTGTCCGTGCACTACACGGGGACGCTCGACGATGGCGAGGTCTTCGACTCGTCGGTCGGGCGCGACCCGCTGACCTTCGTCGTCGGGCAGGGGCAGGTGATCTCCGGCTTCGACGACGGAGTGCGCGGCATGGCGGTCGGCGACAAGAAGAAGGTGCACCTGCGGGTCGAGCAGGCCTACGGCCCGCGGCGTGACGATCTCGTGGTGAGCGTGTCGACAGCGAACGCCCCGGCGGGCCTCGCTCAAGGGGATCGCGTGCAGCTCGGCAACGGAGCGCCGGCGACGGTCGTGTCGGTGACGTCGGAGGCGATCACGGTCGACGCGAACCACCCGCTCGCGGGCAAGGCGCTCAACTTCGAGATCGAGCTCGTCCAGGTCAAGTAACGCCGCGATCGGCGATCGCGGCGCGCGCGGGCATGCCGGGGGCTACAGCGGCAGCCCGTCCTCCGGGACGCCCATCGCGCGGTAGACGCCGCGCACGGCCGCGCGCACCTCGTCGACGTCGCGGTACTTGCGATCGGGGATGCGCGCGAGCACGCGGGCGACCTCGCGGTCGAGCCCGCCCTTGTCGCGCCCCATGTTCAGGATCGCGGACTTCGACATCGGGTACTGGAAGCCCTTGAAGGCCGCCTCGAAGTCCTGCTTCGAGGCGTGGGGCGTGATCGCCATGGCGGTTCTGCCTCCTCCGCGGACGTCATGCTAGCGACCGCGTGCGTTGCGCTCTACCGGGCCGCTCGCGGCGCAGGCGATCGCGGGCCGGCCGGCGCGGCGCGAGACGCTGCGTGGGGCCTGCCGGCGCCCTCCGCGGCCACCGTCGCGGCGCCTCGCGATGGCGCGGCCGCCTACCCCCGGCGGCGCCCCGCCCCCGCCCCCTCGACGCCCTCTGCGGCGACGATCTCGAAGCGCACGAAGGCTTCGTCGATGTGCCGGACCGACTTCGCCCGCCACGTGGCGAGCGCATCCTCGTAGCGGGCGAACGGCCCCTCCGGCGGGTCGGGGCGCACCATCTCCCGGAACGTCGTGTCCCGGTAGCGCCCTCCGACCACGTAGTACGCCATCGGTCCCCCTCTCTGGCGCACGCGGGGCCCGCGAATGCGGCGTTCCCCTGTCAGGATCAGGATTGCAAACTTGCCGCGCGGGCGCCCTGCGTGTTACCCCCGATATGCGAAGATGGACGCCGGGCGCGCCCGGCCGGGAGCTTCGGCCCACGTCCACCGGAGGTTCGAGAATGCCGCTCTACGAGTATTACTGCCGCGACTGCAACGGGGTGTTCGAGCTGCTCCGTCCCACTCGTGAAGCCGCCAAGGCCCAGCCCTGCCCCGAGTGCGACGAGGACGCCGAGCGCATCATGTCCAAGCAGTGGGCGGCGTTCATCTTCCGCGACGGCTACCCCCGCCGCATCCCGGACGATGGGAAGTTCTGGCACCTCGGCCAGAAGGTCTCCTCCCCGATCACCGGGGCGTCCGACGGGTACACGCACCCGGAGCTGGCGGAGCCGGACGACGAGCCGGAGCCCTCGATCGAGGACCTGGAGCGCTACGAGGTGCTGCGCGAGGTGAAGCGCGACCACGATCTCTCGACGCAGGCCGTCGTCCACGACGTCCAGATGCAGCAGCAGGACGAGAAGATGCGCAAGGCGCTGCGCCGCCGCGGCAGCGCTCGCTACGAGCAGGAGAAGCAGCGCATCCTCCGCAAGGTCGCGGTCGAGGACACGCGCGCCCGTTACGTCGTCGAGCGCGAGGTCGACGCCTCCGTCAAGGGCAGCGAGCGCCGCCGCCGCTCCGAGGGCGACTAGGTGCCGCCGCCACGGTACGACTACAACACGGAGGCCGATCTGGCGCCGAGCCCCTAGCGCGAGCCGAGCACCGCCCCCGGGCAGAGCGAGGCGCCCGCCCGATCTCCGGCGGGCGCGCTGCTTGCGACCTTCTTGCGACGGTGACGCGTGCTCGGACGCGCTAGCGGCGCGTCCCCCGCAGGCGCGGGTCGAGCACGTCGCGCAGCGCGTCGCCGAACATGTTGAACCCGAACACGGCGAGCGCGATGCATACGCCGGGCCAGAGCGCGAGCCCGGGCTGCTTCCGGAAGAACTCGCGCCCCTCGACGCTCAGCATCTGGCCCCACGAGGACGTGCCCTCCGGCCCGAAGCCGAGGAAGCTCAGGCTCGCCTCCGCCAGGATCGCGTTCGGGAGCGCGACGCTGGCCGTCACGATGATCAGCGGGAGGATGTTCGGCAGCACGTGCCGGAACATGATCCGCACCGGCCCGGCGCCGGCAGCCTCCGCTGCCTCCACGAACGGGCGGTTGCGCAGCTCGAGGACGGCCGAGCGCACCACGCGCGACGCCGTCGCGGAGCGCAGGAACGCCAGCCCGAGCACCATCGCGAGGATCATGTTCGCCCCGGTGCGCCTCACGATCCCGAGGAACGTGATCAGGATGATCAGATCGGGCAGCGCAATCCACGCGTCGATCACGCGGGACATGATCTGGTCGACCCACCTGCCGAAGTAGGCCATCACCAGTCCCATCAGCGTGGCGGCGAGCGAGCTGATGCCGACCGCGCCGAACCCCACGATCAGCGAGAGCTGTGCGCCGTACATCAGGCGCGAGAGCACGTCGCGCCCGAGGTTGTCGGTTCCCAGCCGGTACTTGGCGCTCGGGCCCTGCAGCTTGTCGCGCAGGTGCTGCGCCCCATCGTCGAACGGCGCGATCACGGGAGCGGTCACGGCGACGAAGACGAAGATGAGCACGATCGCTGCGCCGATGGCGCCGAGCGGTTTACGCCGTGAGAAGTTCCAGATCCCGGACGCGAGCCGAACGATGAAGGGTCGCTCGGCTCGGCGCTGCGCGATCGCCGCGTAGTGGTCTGCGGCCTGCGTCCGTGCCATCCCGGACCCCCTAGGAGTACCGAATGCGCGGGTCGATGAGGGAGTACGAGATGTCGACGATCAAGTTGGCGCCCACGATCAGGATCGCGAAGATCAGGTTCGTCGACTGGATCACCGGGTAGTCGAGGTCGCCGAGCGAGGCGATGAGGTAGTTCCCCATCCCGGGCAGGACGAAGATGCGCTCGAAGAGCGGCGTCCCCGCGATCAGCCCGGGCAGGCTCAGCCCGATGATCGTGATCACCGGGATGATCCCGTTGCGCACCGCGTGACGCATCACGACCACGCTCTCGGCGAGCCCCTTCGCGCGCGCCGTGCGCACGTAGTCCTGCCGGAGCACCTCAAGCATCTGCGACCGCATGATGCGCACGAGGCCGCCCGACGGGGTCAGCCCGATCAGCAGCGCCGGCAGCAGCATGATCTTGATGTGCTTGATCGGATCGTCGTGAAAGTACGCGAAGTCGATCGACGGCGCCCACCGCCACCAGATCGACGCGAAGGTGATGATCAGGATAGCGAGCCAGAACCCGGGCACCGAGCTCGAACCGACCGCGTAGACCCGCAGCGCGTAGTCGGGCCAGCGATCCTGCGCGAGCGCGGCAACCACCCCGAACGGGATTGCGATGATCACCGCCGAGAGGAGCCCGACGAGCCCGAGCTCCAGCGACACGGGGAGTCGGTTCTTGATCTCCGTGAGCACCGGGCGCCCGTTGAACAGCGAGCGCCCGAGGTCGCCTCGCGCCACGTCGGTCAGCCACGAGACGTACTGGACGGGAAGCGGCTTGTCGAGATCGAGCTCTGCGCGCCGGCGCTCGATGAGCGCCTTGTCGTCGATCGCGCCCGATAGGCCGACCGCGATCTCGATCGCGTCGCCGTAGAAGATCGGGACGATGAGCCGTAGGCCGAAGAAGACGATGAGCGTCACCAGCCAGATGGTGATCACCCCGTACACGAGCCGGCGGATGATGTATCGACCCATGAGCGTTCCCGTCTCACGCGACGGGAGCGGCCCGAGCGGGCCGCTCCCTCGTCACATGCCGTTGCTCGGGGGCCTATGCCCGAGGCGGCTTGCTCCGGTCCACCCACCAGTTCGGCGCCGAGACCTGCTCCCACTGCTCCAGGTAGTCGCGGTAGACCAGCAGGTTCTGCACGATCGGCCAGTCGAGCCGGAAGCCCGGGAAGCCGCCGGGCCACGGGCTGACGACGATCGGAAAGCGGGCTGCGTTCTCCTTCTGCCAGCGATGGAGCAGCGCGACGTGCTCCTTCGGATCGAGGGTGCTGAGCGCCTTCTCGATCAGCGCGTCGGACTCGGCCGTCCCCTTCACGCTCGCGGGATCGCCCTTGAGCGCGACCTTCTGACGCGACCCCTTCGAGTGGTAGTAGTCGAAGAGGTGCTGCACGGGCACGGGGAACGTCGTCGAAGCCCCCCACGCCATGCCGTCGAAGTCGCCCTTCGAGAAGTAGATCTTCTGCAGGTACTCCGTCTGGTACTCGGCGTGGTTCTGCTCGATCTGGAAGTTCCCCGACGCGTTGAACATGCCGACGTAGGCCTCGCCCACCTTCGGATAGGTCGTGCCGTACTCGGCGGTGGCGATGAACGAGAGCTTCGACTTCAGCTTGTCCTGGAGGCCGGCGGCCTGCAGGAGCTTCTTCGCCTCGGCCGGGTTGTACTTCCAGAACTTCGCGGCGTCGCCGAGCTCCTTCCCCTGCGGGTCGAGCCAAGTCCCGTCGTAGCCGCCGGCCACGCCCGCCCCGTGCCATCGCGTCGAGACCGGGTAGTCGTTCTTCTTGAACTCGGGGGTGTTGTCGAAGGTCTCGATCATCAGGTCGCGATCGATGCTGTACGAGACCGCCTGGCGCACGCGCTCGTCGAGGAACGGAGAGCCGGGACGCAGGCTGAAATAGATCTGCCACGCGCCTCGACCGAATTCGTTCTGCGTGAGGGCCAGGTCGGCAAGCTCCTTCTTGGTCGTCACGACGTCCGTCTGGTTGACGACGCTCGTCCAGACCTTCCCCGCGCGGAACTGCGCGAGCCGCTGCGCGTACTCGCCGATGATCGGGAAGTCCAGCCCCTCGATGAACGGGCGGTCCCTTCGCCAGTAGTTCGGGTTCTTGCGGAACTCGAACTTCACCGAGCGCTCATACTTCGTCATGACCCAGGGGCCGGCGCCGCGCATGTCGTTGCGCGGGTCGAACTTGCTCTCCGCCTCGCGCGGCATGATCTGCAGCCAGCGCGTGTACGCCAGAGTCTGCAGCAGTGGGGCAAACGGCATCGCCGTCTTCACCTCGACCGTCGACGGATCGATCGCGGTGATCGAGCTGATCGGGGCGGCGCTGTTGACGGAGTTGGCGACGGCCGCGCGGTTGACGTGCTGCGTCTCGAAGCGCTTCCACGACCAGACCACGTCCTCGGCGTCGACGGCACGGCTGTTCGTCGGCTCGCGCTGGTCCCACTTCGCGTCCTTGCGGAGCTTCAACACCAGCCGCTGCGGGTCCGCGTACTCGAAACTCAGCGCGAGCTGCGGACGGACTTCCCCTGTACCCGGATTGATGACGCCGGGCTTGAACTCGAGCAGCTGCGGGTAGACGCGGCGGGCGATGAACTGCCCGCGGAACGACGTCGAGGTGAGCGGGTCGAGGCTCGTCGCGTCGGTGTCGACGATCGGGACGATGCCGCCGGGGACGGCGTTTGCGGTCGTGTCGACGCGCGGGCTGAGGATGCCCTTCGTGTCCTGCGCGAGCGGGGCCGGTGTCTCGCGCACCTCTGGCGTGGCCGCAGCCTTCGGGGCGCTCGTCTCCTCACCGGCGCCGCCGCAGCCGATCAGCGCGGCGCCGGCGAGTCCCCCGAGCCCCACGGCGCCGCCGCGCAGCAGGCCGCGACGGCTCAGGTTCCGCCGGGTCCAGTAGTTCATTGCCGACATGACTCGGTCCTCTGCTCCGGGATCCCCTCTGGGACGAGGAACGGGCCCTCGCATTCCATGCTTCCATATACGTGAACCATAGTCGTGATGTCAAGCACAAATCGGAAGAGAACGATCGTACGTGTACGTTCGCGTGAGATATCAAGCGATAGCGGGAGATACGGAACGCTGGACGTGCGTGTGTGCCGTCGTGCGCGGCTCAGGTCTGGCAAGTCCCGGTCAACGGAGTGATCTTCGGCCCTGTCGGCCGACGAGGATATCAAGGTCTTGATGACGGCCGTCTCGTCACGCCGATGGTGGCGTGCGCGGAGGGGCACTCAGCGCCCTACGCCAGCCCCGCGGCGTCGCGCACGGCCGCGAGCACCCCTGTCACGTCCGGCTCGGCCGGTGGCGCCACCGGCTCGGGGTCCGCGGCGGGCTCGTCGCCGAGCAGCAGCGCGCACAGCGCCCCGGCGCACCAGGCGAGCGCGTGCAGGTCGTACCCGCCCTCGAGCGCCACGACCACGCGGCCGTCGCACAGCGCCCCCGCGACCTGGATCGCCTCGCGCGCGACGCGGGTGTAGCCGACCGTCGTCACCTGCAGCGGGGCGAGCGGGTCGCGCGCGTGCGCGTCCCACCCGCTCGAGACCAGCACGAGCTGCGGACGGAAGCGCTCGAGCGCCGGGAAGATCACCCGCTCGTAGGCCGCGGCGAACGCACGGTCGCCCGCCCCGTGCGGGAGCGGCACGTTCACGTTCGTCCCGACCGCCTCGCCCACGCCCAGCTCGCGGAAGTGCCCGGTGCCCGGGTAGAAGGGGTAGGCGTGCGTGCTCGTGTAGAGCACCCGGGGATCGGCGTCGAAGATCGCCTGGGTGCCGTTCCCGTGGTGTACGTCCCAGTCGAGGATCGCCACGCGCTCGACCCCCGCGCGCAGCGCGGCCGCGGCCGCCATCGCCACGTGGTTCAGCAGGCAGAACCCCATCGCCTTCGACGCGGTTGCGTGGTGGCCCGGCGGGCGCACCGCGGCGAACGCCGTTCGCGCCTGGCCGCCGAGCACCGCGTCGAGCCCCGCGAGCACGGAGCCGGCCGCCCGCCGCGCGATCGCGGGCGAGCGGGGCGTGAGGTAGGTGTCGGGGTCCGCCCACCCGTGTCCCGCCGCCACGCGCGCCTCCTCGGCGATCAGCTCCGAACGGTGCACGGCGAGGATCTCGTCGTCGGTGGCGTCGCGAGGGGCGAGCTCGAGCATGCGCGAGCGCAGCCCGCTCCGCTCGAGGTGGTCGAGGATCGCGCGCAGACGATCGGGTCGCTCGGGATGCCCCGGGGCCTCGTGCTCGAGGCACGAGGGGTCGGTCACGAACGCCGCCGCGTGGGGCGGGGCGGAGGGACGGGCGGCGGCGCTCACGCGCGGATGCTCCGCGCAGGGGCGGCCGCGGTCAACCGGTGCCGGCGAGCAAGGCACGCACCCGACGGTGCGGCGGGTGGCGGTCCGTGCCGGGGATGATCGTGGCGAGCACCTCGTCCATGCAGTCCACGAAGAGCAGGTGACCGGCGTCGCGCACGAAGCGCGCGCGACCCGAGGATGCGCGAGGCCACGTACCGCCCGAGCCACGCCGGCACGATCCCGTCGCGCTCGCCGTGCCAGAGGTTCACGCGCACCCGGATCTCCTCGAGCGGGAACCCCCACGGCCGCGCCAGCAGACCCACGTCGTCGGTCGCCGCGCGCGACCCCTGCGCGCGTGTCCGGCGCTACGCGCCATCGTCACGCGGATCAGCGGGGAGGCGTAGCGCGCGGCGAAGCGGAAGACGCGCTGCGCCCGGGTCAGGCGCCGGGTCGCTTCCCTCGTCGTCACCGGGCCCATCCCGCTCACCACCGCGGCCCGCTTGATGCGCTCGGCATCGCGTAGGCGCACGCGAGCGCGTACGGGCCCCCGCCCGAGTAGCCGAGGATCGCGAACCGCCCGAGCCCCAGCGCGGCCAGCGCCGCGACGTCGTGCGGCCAGTCGATGAGCCGCCGCCCCCGCTGCGGATCCGAGAGCCCGGAGCCGGGACCGTCGATCGCGATCACCCGGCCGCCGCGCGGCGCGGCGAGCACCCCCGGGAGCAGCCTGCTGAGCCGCGAGCCCGGCACCCCGTGGAAGTACAAGATCGGGAACCCGCCCTCGTGCCCGTACTCGGCGTAGCCGAGCCGCCGCCCGTCGGGCAGTGCGATCGCATGATGAGTCGAGAGCGCAACCGCCTGCGCCGCCGATCCTGCCGCGCGTCACCGGGTGCGGGAGCTGCGAGGGACCGCGCCCGGCGCGCCCTGTTCGCGACCCGATCTCAGGATACCGTCGCGCGCGCGAGGCGTGATCGGCCCCGTCAGAGCGCGGGCACCGGGAGCGCGCGCTCAGCGGGCCGCCGGGTCCGGCGCCGGGGCGGCCAGCGCGAGCACTCGCGCGGGGTTTCGCACGAGGATCGCCTCGATCTCGTCCTCCGACATCCCCTTGCGCCGCATGATCGGGACGACGTTCTCGAGGATGTGCGCGTAGCCCAGCCCGCCGTAGCGGCAGAGGCTCGTCTTCCGGCAGATGTCCTGCGCGACGAGCAGGCGCTCCCCAAACCCCTCGGCGATCAGCCGCCGCAGGTGGTCGATGCGGGTCGCGTCGTTCGGCATGTCGATGGGTGCGAGCGCGTAGTACGACGACTCGTCGCCGAACAGGTCCCACTCCAGGTAGCAGCCGGTTCGGGCGAGCGCGAGCATGTCGGCGGGGTCGAAGAGCGTGCGGTCGAGGTGCCCGACGATCGTCCGCTCCGTCGCCCCGCCGGCCTCCACCACCACGCGCACCGTCTCGAGCGGCGCGCGTGGGTCGCGGCCCGGGTGGATCAGCAGCGCGGCCCCGGTGATGCGCGAGGCGCGCGCCGCGGCGCCCAGCGCGCGCACCTCGTTGGGGACCATCGGGTACTCCGAGCCGATCTCGCCGATGACGCCCGCGCGGATCTCGGTGCCGTCGGCGCCGCGCGTCACATCTTCCACGATCTCGGCGACGAGCGCGTCCACCGTGCGCGCGTCCATGTCGAGCGGGTGGTGGCCGTGCACGTAGTGGCCGCACCCCATCACCACGTGCAGCCCGGTGCGCTCGGCGATCGCGCGCAGCGCGTGCGGGTTGCGCGTCAGGTCGGGGTTCGTCGCGTCGACGATCGCGCCGCCGCCCGCCCGCATGAAGCGCAGCGCCTCGCTCACCGCGAGGTCGACGTCGTCGAGCGCGGAGTTGTCGGGGTGGCCGCGGCGTCGCGCGAGCCCGCTGTTCTCCCAGGTGAGCGGCCCGGCGAGCTCGGGGAGCGCGGGCGGCGCGCTTCCGGCGAGGATCCCCGCCTCGCGCCGCCAGCGGCCGAAGCCGATCAGCAGGTGCTCGTGCGTCATCGTTCGGCCGAGCGTCGCCGGATCCACATCGCCGAGCACCGTGCGCACGCGCCCAACCGTCATCGCGCCACACCTCCTCCGTGATGCGGGGCCGGGCAGCGTGGTGGCCCGCCGGGCCGCCCGGGAACGTAGCACCCGCCGTCGCCCGGCCGGTCGCTCCGCCCCGGCGGCCTCGACACGGGGGTCTAGGCTTTCCCCGCACGAGACGGGATGGGGGTGTGCGATGGCCGGGAACGGCGGCGACGCGAGCGGCCCGGACCTCGCGGCGGAGGGCGTCGCGCAGGCCGAGCTCGCGGACGGGGCGATGCTGCTCGGGCACGTGGGCGAGGATCCGGTGCTGCTCGCGCGCCGCGGCTCCGAGGTCTTCGCGCTCGACGCGACCTGCAGCCACTACGGCGGCCCGCTCGCCGAGGGGCTCTTCGACGGCGAGCAGCTGCGCTGCCCCTGGCACCACGCCTGCTTCAGCGTGCGCACGGGCGCCGCGGTGGGCGCCCCCGCGCTCAACCCGATCACGCGCTACGAGGTCACCGCGCGCGACGGCCGCTGGTTCGTCGGGGCCGAGGCGCCGGGGCACCCGGCGCCCGCGCCCCTCACCCCGGCGCCGGCCTCCGTCGTGATCCTCGGCGCCGGCGCCGCGGGCAACGCCGCCGCCGAGACGCTGCGCGCGGAGGGCTATCAGGGGCCGATCACGATGATCGGCGCCGAGGACTTCGTCCCGCCCGACCGCCCCAACCTCTCGAAGGACTACCTCGCCGGCCACGCGCCGGAGGACTGGGTGCCGCTGCGCGGCGAGGACTTCTACGCCGAGCGCCGCATCGCGCTGCGCCTCAACACGACGGTCGCCTCGATCGACCCCGCCGGTCGCGCGGTCGTGCTCGCCGACGGGAGCCGCGTCGAGTACGGCGCGCTCCTGCTCGCGACCGGCGCGGAGCCCGTGCGGCTGCACATGCCGGGCGCCGACCGCGCGCACGTTTTCACGCTGCGCTCGGTCGCGGACAGCCGCGCGATCATCGCGCGCGTCGCGGGTGCACGCCGCGCGGTCGTGCTCGGCGCGAGCTTCATCGGGCTCGAGGTCGCCGCCGCGCTGCGCGCGCGCGAGCTCGAGGTACACGTGGTGGCGCCGGAGGCGCTGCCGTTCGAGCGCATCCTCGGCCGCCAGCTCGGGGAGTTCGTGCAGGCGATCCACGAGGCGCACGGCGTCGGCTTCCACCTCGGCCACACGGCGAAGGAGATCGGCGAGTCCGCCGTCACCCTCGACGACGGGAGCACGCTCGCCGCGGACCTCGTCGTGATGGGCGTCGGCGTGCGACCGCGCGTCGCGCTTGCGGAGGCGGCGGGGTTGCGCGTCGAGAACGGCGTGGTCGTCGACGAGCACCTGCGCACGAGCGCCGACGAGATCTGGGCGGCGGGCGACATCGCGCGCTACCCGGACCGGCGCTGCGGCGAGTCGATCCGCGTCGAGCACTGGGCGGTCGCCGAGCAGCAGGGGATGACCGCGGCGCGCAACATGCTCGGCCGCAACGAGCCCTACCGCAACGTGCCGTTCTTCTGGAGCCAGCACTACGACGTCCCGATCAACTACGTCGGGCACGCGCCGTCGTGGGACGAGCTCGTCGCGCGGGGCAGCGCCGCCGACCGCGATGTCGTCGTCGCCTACCGGCGCGGTGGGAAGACGCTCGCGGTCGCCTCGATCTACCGCGACGTCGACTCGCTGCGCGCGGAGCTCGCGATGGAGCGCGACGACGAGGCCGCGCTCGCCTCGCTGGTCACCGGCTGACGGCGCGGCGACGCGAGCGTGCGGATGGGCGACGCGACGGTGCGCGATTGCTGTCATGGCGGCGCCGCGTCGAGCGCAGCCGACGCCTGCTCCGTTCGTGGTGATCGCGTCGACCCACGCACGGCCCCGGTAGACGGGAGGGGAGGCACCGAGTGCCCGAGTTCGATCTGATCCTCCGCGGGGGACGCCTCGTCGATCCCGCCCACGGCCTCGACGCGCCGCGCGACCTCGGCATCGCGGACGGGCGCGTGGCCGCGGTTGAGGAGGCGATCGACGAGGCGCGCGCCGCGCGCGCGATCGACCTGCGCGGGCGCACGGTGATCCCGGGGATCGTCGACACGCACGTGCACGTCGGCGGCTTCGGCGGGCGAACGCGCGCGGCCGGCCACCGCATGGCGGCGGAGACCGGCGTAACCACCGTGCTCGACATGGGCAGCCGCATGGAGACGATCGTCGAGGGGATGCGCGCGGCCGGCGCGGGGCTGAACGTCGCGGCGCTGCTCTCGAGCGCGGCGGCCTTCCCACGCGAGCGCCTCGACCCGTCGGGCGCCGAGATCGGGGCCGCACTCGAGGAGGAGCTCGAGCGCGGCGCGTACGGGCTCAAGATCATCGGCGGCCACACGCCGCTCACGCCGGAGGCGACGGCGCGCTGCGTCGAGGTCGCCAACCGCCGCGGCGTGCACGTCGCCTACCACATCGGGACGACGGCCTCGAGCAGCAACCTGCTCGGGGTGCGCGAGCTGCCGTCGCTGCTCGGCGACGAGGGTCGCGTGCACGTGGCGCACGTCGCGGCCTACTGCCGGGGGATGATCGCGCCGCCGCTCGAGGAGTGCGCGGAGGCGATCGACGTGCTCGCGCGCCTCGGCGGCCGCGCGGTCTCGGAGTCGTACCTCAGCACGACGGTGGGGGTGGGCAACGCGACCTCGGGCGCGTGCGACGGCGACGAGGTCACGGACCACGTCACGCGGAACTGCCTGGCCATGCGCGGCTACGTCCCCACGCGCGCGGACCTCCGCCGCGCGATCCGCGACGGCTACTGCGGGGTGTTCGTCGAGCGCGCCGGCCGCGTCGTGCTCGCGCACGGCGCGGAGGCCCAGCGCGCCTGGGAGGAGGCGGGCACGCAGGTCGGGGTGAGCTTCCCGGTGACGCCGCCGGAGAGCGCGCTCGCGCTCATGCTCGCGCGCCGCGCGGACGGGGCCTTCGCCGTGGACGCGCTCGCGACCGACGGCGGCGGCATCCCACGCAACTGGATGGTCGAGCGCGGGCTCGCGCTCGTGCGCGCCGGCGCGATGACGCTCGCCGACTACGTGCGCAAGGCGTCGCTCAACCCCGCGCGGATGCTCGGGCTGGACCGCAAGGGGCACCTCGGGGCCGGCGCCGACGCCGACGTCACGGTGCTCGACCTCGAGCGCGGGGTGGCGACGCTCAGCCTCGTGCGCGGCCGGGCGATCATGGTCGACGGCCACGTCGTGGGGAGCGGGGGGACGCTGCTCTTGACCGAGGCGGGCGCGCGCGCCGCGGCGGCGTCCGGGCTCGAATACGAGGTCGCGGACCCGCGGCGGTCGTCGATGTACGCGGTGGGCGCGGGCTAGCGCGGCGCTCGGTGCGCCGCCCCGCTCGCGTCAGGCCTGCAGTGTGACGATCCGCCCCGCCTCCACCTGCTCGCCCGCGTGGTACGAGCTCCGCACGAGCGGCCCGGACTCCACGTGCCGGAACCCGAGCCCGCGTGCGAATTCACCGAGGTGGGCGAACTCGTCGGGGTGCACGTAGCGCGCCACCGGCAGGTGTTTCGCGCTCGGCCGCAGGTACTGCCCGATCGTGAGCAGGTCGACGTCGCGAGCGCGCAGGTCGCGCAGCACCTGCTCGACCTCCGCGATCTCCTCGCCGAGGCCGACCATCAGCCCGGTCTTCGTCGGCATCGCGGGGTCGATCTCCTTCACGCGCCGCAGCAGCTCGAGCGTGCGCTCGTAGCGTCCCTTCGGGCGCGCGACGCGGTAGAGCCGCGGCACGGTCTCGGTGTTGTGGTTGAGGACGACGGGGCCCGCCTCGACCACGGTGCGCAGCGCGTCGCCGTTCCCCACGAAGTCGGGGATCAGCACTTCGACGCGGCAGTCGGGCAGGCGGTGGCGGATCGCGCGGATGCAGGCGGCGAAGATGCTCGCGCCGCCGTCCGGGACGTCGTCGCGGTTCACCGAGGTGATCACGGCGTAGTCGAGGCCGAGCGCCTCCACCGTGCGCGCGAGGCGCAGCGGCTCGAACAGGTCGAGCGGGCCCGGGCGTCCCGAGGTGACCGCGCAGAAGCCGCACGCGCGCGTGCAGGTGTCACCGAGGATCATGAACGTCGCGGTGCCGCGGTTGAAGCACTCGCCGATGTTCGGGCAGCGCGCCTCCTCGCAGACCGTGTGCAGCTCCTGCTCGCGCAGCAGGTTCACGATGTGCGCGTAGCGCTCGCCGCCCGGGAAGCGGACCTTGAACCAGGGCGGCTTCGGCTCGCG
Source organism: Chloroflexota bacterium (assembly GCA_016866055.1). Classification (GTDB taxonomy): domain Bacteria; phylum Chloroflexota; class Dehalococcoidia; order UBA2979; family UBA2979; genus VGNK01. Next base: position 16,350 of record VGNK01000022.1, read on the forward strand.
CTGGCGCGGCTCGGCGGCGCGCGGCGCGGTCACGACGCCGCCTCCGCGTGAGCGTCGGGCGGAGCGAGCGGCGTGCGCGCGACCGCCTCGAGCCGGGATCCGAAGACGCGCTCGAACGCGGCGCCGAGCGCGCCGGCGACCGCGTCGATCGTGGGGGCGCGCCCGAGCAGTTCCGTGATGGAGGTGACGCTCGCGTCCGCGATCCCGCAGGGCACGATGGCGTCGAACCACGAGAGGTCGGTGCGGACGTTGAGCGCGAGCCCGTGGCGGCTCGCGCCCCGCTCGATGCGCACCCCGACGGCAGCGACCTTGGCGAGCGGCCGCCGGTCGTCCTCGGTGGACGCGGCCGAAGCCACCCACACGCCCGGCCGACGCGCCACGCGCTCGCCGTGCACGCCGAACGCGGCGAGCGTCTCGATCACGCATTGCTCGAGCCGCCGCACGTAGTCGGCCGCGTGCAGCCCGCGCGCGCGCAGGTTGAGGATCGGGTAGGCGACGAGCTGGCCGGGGCCGTGGAAGGTGACGTCGCCGCCGCGGTCGACCTCGCGCACGACGGCGCCGCGCGCGGCGAGCGTCTGCGGGTCGACGAGCAGGTGCTCGCGCCTGGTGCGCACGCCGAGCGTGTAGACGGGGAGGTGCTGGACGAACGCGACGGCCTCGGGGCCGCCCTCACGCACCGACTGGTGGCGCTCGCGCTGCCAGCGCAGCGCGCGGTCGTACGCGACGCCGTCGGCACGGTGCAGCTCCACGGGCGCGCGCTCGACACTCGGTCTCTGCATGGCGATCCCAGTCTAGCAACGGGTTCCGGCCCCTCACTCCCGGGGCCTCCCCTCGCACGTCGGGGTCTACGTGCGGTCGGGCCCGGCGTCTCCCCTACGCTCGTCGGGCGGCGATACTCTAGGCTGGACGGCGAACCGGCGCGGTGCAGGACGCGCCGGATCACGGGACGAAGGTCCAGATGAGCACCGATGCGAGGCCGCGGTCGGGGCTGCCCCACGCCGAGGCGGCCGGGACGCAGGACTGGGCCGGGACCCAGGACTGGGTCGAGACCCAGGAGTGGGTCGACAGCCTGCGCGACGTGGTGCGCGCGACGGGCGCCGAGCGCGCCAGCCGGCTGCTGCGCGCGCTCCAGATCGAGGCGCAGCGACACGGCGTGTCGCTCCCCGTCACCTCGACGACCCCCTACGTCAACACGATCCCGGTCGAGCACCAGGCGCGCTTCCCCGGCGACCGCGACATCGAGCGGCGGATCAAGAGCATCATCCGCTGGAACGCGATGGCGATGGTCGTAGAGGCGAACCAGAAGTCGCACGGCATCGGCGGCCACATCTCGACCTACGCCTCCGCGGCGACGCTGCTCGAGATCGGCTTCAACCACTTCTGGCGTGGCGCCGAGCACCCGGACGGGCCAGACCTCATCTATTTCCAGGGGCACGCCTCGCCGGGCATCTACGCGCGCGCGTACCTCGAGGGGCGGCTCTCCCCGAAGCAGCTCCACAACTTCCGCCGCGAGTTCGCGGCCGACGGCGGGCTCGCCTCCTACCCGCACCCGTGGCTCATGGACGACTTCTGGCAGTTCCCCACGGTCTCGATGGGGCTCGCACCGATCATGTCGATCTACCAGGCGCGCTTCATGCGCTACCTGGAGGATCGCGGGCTCAAGCCGCGCACGGATCAGCGCGTCTGGTGCTTCCTCGGCGACGGCGAGACCGACGAGCCGGAGTCGCTCGGGGCGATCTCGCTCGCCGCGCGCGAGGGGCTCGACGACCTGATCTGGGTCGTGAACTGCAACCTGCAGCGGCTCGACGGGCCGGTGCGCGGCAACGGGCAGATCATGCAGGAACTCGAGGCGGTCTTCCGCGGCGTCGGCTGGAACGTGATCAAGGTGATCTGGGGCTCGGAGTGGGACGAGCTGCTCGCCCGCGACCGGGACGGGCTGCTCGTGCGCCGCATGGGCGAGGTCGTCGACGGCGAGTACCAGAAGTACAGCGTCGCGGGCGGGGCCTACATCCGCGAGCACTTCTGGGGCGTCGACCCCAAGCTCACGCAGATGGTCTCGCACCTCAGCGACGACCAGCTCTGGCGCATGCGGCTCGGCGGGCACGACCCGGCGAAGGTCTACGCGGCGTACAGGCTCGCGATGGAGCAGCGCGGCAAGCCGACCGTCATCCTCGCGCGCACGATCAAGGGCTACGGGCTCGGCGAGGCCGGCGAGGGGAAGAACATCACCCATCAGCAGAAAGTGCTCAACGAGAGCGAGCTGATGGACTTCCGCGACCGCTTCGACATCCCGCTGTCGGACGACGAGGTCGTCGGCGCGCCGCTCTACCGGCCGGCGCCGACCAGCCCCGAGATCCGCTACCTCCACGAGCGCCGGCGCGCGCTCGGCGGGTACCTCCCGCAGCGCACCCGCCGCCGCAGCCACCTGCGGGCACCGTCCGAGGAGCTCTTCGCGGAGTTCTTCGAGGGGAGCGGGGACCGCGAGGCCTCGACGACGATGGTCTTCGTGCGCATGCTCGCGTCGCTGCTGCGGGAGCAGGGACTCGGCCCCCACGTCGTGCCGATCATTCCCGACGAGGCCCGCACGTTCGGGATGGAGGCGCTCTTCCGCAGCCACGGCATCTACGCATCGACCGGCCAGCTTTACGAGCCCGTCGATGCGGGCAGCCTCCTCTACTACAAGGAATCGAAGGACGGGCAGATCCTCGAGGAGGGGATCACGGAGGCGGGCTCGACGAGCTCGTTCATCGCCGCGGGGACGTCGCTCACGAACTACGGCATCCCGACGATCCCATTCTTCATCTTCTACTCGATGTTCGGCATGCAGCGCATCGGCGACCTCGTGTGGGCAGCCGCCGACTCGCGCACCCGCGGCTTCCTCGTCGGCGCGACCTCGGGGCGCACGACGCTCAACGGCGAGGGGCTGCAGCACCAGGACGGCCACAGCCACCTGCTCTCGTCGGCGATCCCGAACCTCGTCTCCTACGAGCCGGCCTATGCCTACGAGATCGCGGTGCTGATCCGCGAGGGCATCCGCCGCATGCACGAGGAGAACGAGGACGTCTTCTACTACCTCACCGTGCACAACGAGAACTACGCGCACCCGCCGATGCCCGAGGGCGAGGACGTGCGCGAGGGCATCATCCGCGGCATCTACCGCTTCCGCGCCGCCGAGCAGCCCGACCCCAAGCCGCGCGCGCAGCTGCTTGCGAGCGGCGTGCTCCTCAACGAAGCGCTGCGCGCGCAGGAGATGCTCGCCGCCGACTACGGCGTCGCCGCCGACGTCTGGTCGGTGACCAGCTGGACCGAGGTCCGCCGCGAGGCGCTCGAGGTCGAGCGCTGGAACCGCCTGCACCCCGGCGAGCCCGAGCGGCTGCCGCACATCGCCCGCTGCCTCGACGGCCAGCCGGGCGTGGTGGTGGGCGTCTCCGACTACATGAAGACGCTTCCGGACGCGATCGCGAAGTGGGTGCCGGCGCCGCTCATCGCGCTCGGTACCGACGGCTTCGGGCGGAGCGCGACGCGCGAGGAGCTGCGGCGCTTCTTCGAGGTCGACGCCGAGCACATCGTGGTGGCGACGCTGAGCGCGCTGGCGCGCGACGAGCAGATCGCGACGAGCGTCGCCGCCGACGCGATCGCCCGCTTCGGGATCGATCCCGAGGCACCGAACCCGGCGTACCGGTAGCGCGGGATCGACGGCAGGGAACGGCGCGACGATGGCGATCGAGTTCAAGCTCCCGGATCTCGGCGAGGGCGTGGAGGAGGCGGACGTCCTGCGCGTGCTCGTGAAGGAGGGCGACGAGATCCGCGCCGAGCAGGGCGTGATCGAGATCGAGACCGAGAAGGCGACGGTCGAGGTGCCCTCGGAGGTGGCCGGGCGCGTGACCCGGGTGATGGTCTCGGTGGGGGACACGATCAAGCCCGGGCAGCTGATCCTGCTCGTGGAGGCGACGAACGGCGCGCAACCGTCGGCCGCGCCCGCCGCGGCGCCCGCGTGCGCGACGGAGACCCCGGTCCCCGCGCCCGCCGCCCAGGAGTCGAGCGC
>VGNK01000023.1 GCA_016866055.1 Chloroflexota bacterium
ACCCGCCGCGACAGGCCGCGAGCAGCGCCGCGCCGGCGGCGCCGGCCCCGAGGCGCAGGGCGGCGCGCCGACCGTAACGTCGTGACACCCGACGGCGCTCCCTCTCAGGCCGGCCCAGCGCGTGGGTGGGGAAGGCCGATCCTACGAGCCGGCGCCGCCGAGGACCACCCACGCTCGCGCGTGCACGTCCGCGACGTCCCTCCCTACGATGGGCTGATGCCGGAGATCGATGAGACCCCCGACCCGACGCGGCCGCGCAACGTCTGGCCGCGGCTGCTCGTGTTCGCGGGCGCGCTGGCCGTGGGCCTCACGCTCTTCGGCGCCTGCGCCGCCGCGTACGTGCGCAGCGTGCCCGCGCGCGAACTCACGGTCTCGCTCCAGGGGATCGAGCCCGGCCGTCCGCGCCTGCTGCCCGTGACCGTGTGGGGTGCCGACCGCGACGGGTTCACGTTCGGGGCGTGGGTCGTGGTGCTCGAGGGCCGTGAGCCACGCGCCTACCTCTCTCGCGACCCGTCCTCGGGGTGCCAGGTGCAGTGGCAGCTCGTGACCGTGCAGGGGCGCGCGCAGGGGCTCTTCGTCGATCGCTGCGGCGGCGGGCTGTACGGGCTCGACGGGGCGCCGCTCGCGGGGAGCGAGGCGCGGGGGCTCGACCGCTTCGCGGTGCGCGCGCGCGCCGGCGAGCTGATCGTCTCGCTCGCGCGCGTGGAGCTCGGGGCGTGCGCGCGCGAGGGGCAGTCGGCCTGCTCGGGGCCGGGCGCCGCGCGTTCGATCAGCCTTCCCGCCGCGCCCCTCGCCGGCGTGGAGGCCCTGCGCCGGTAGCGTCGGCGCGGACACGAGACGGGCCGCCCGACGGCGGCCCGTGCGATGGCCGGCTCCGCGGCGCGTCGCCGCGCCCTACCAGATCCCGAGCGCCATCCTGACGTCCTCCGAGGCCATCGTCCGTGGATCCCAGGGCGGGTTCCACACGAGGTTCACCTCGACATCCTCGATGCCCTCGAGCTGCGAGAGCTTGTGATAGATCATCCCCTGCAGCATGGGCCCGACGGGGCAGGCGGGCGAGGTCAGCGTCAAATCGACGGTGACCATCCCCTGCTCGTCGATCTCGGCGCCGTAGACGAGCCCGAGGTCCACGATGCTCATCCGCAGCTCGGGATCCTCGACCGTGCGGAGAACCTCGCGGATCTCCTCGACCGTGGGCCGCGTCGTGGCGTCAGCCATGCGTCGCACTCCTCTCGTCCGTGGTCACCGGACGCATCCCCTCCGGATGCTCGAGCGCCTGCCCGAGCGTCTTCCACGCGAGCGACGCGCACTTCACGCGAGCCGGGAACTTCGCGACCCCGGCCAGCGCCTCGATGTCCCCGAAGTCGTCCACCGGCGACTCGCCCTCCAGCATCATCGCCTGGAACGCCCCGATCGCCGCCTCCGCGTCGGCCACGGTCTTGCCCCGGACGTATTCGGTCATCATCGAGGCCGAGGCCTGCGAGATCGAGCAGCCGGCCCCCGTGAACCGGATCGCGCCGATGGCCCCGTCCTCGAGGCCGACGTCCACGTGCACGGTGTCGCCGCAGAGCGGGTTCGCGCCGTCCGCGGAGCAGCTCGGCCCCTCCATCGCGCCGCGGTTGCGCGGGTTGCGGTAGTGGTCGAGCAGGATCTCGCGGTAGAGGTCCTCGAGCAGGCCGGGCTCGCGATCAGGCACGCACGCCCCCGAAGAAGTGCGTCGCCTCCTCGATCGCGCCGGCGAGCCTGTCGACCTCCTCCGTCGTGTTGTAGATGTAGAAGGAGGCGCGCACGGTCGCCGGCACCTGCAGCGCGGCCATGACCGGCTGCGCGCAGTGGTGGCCGGCGCGCACCGCCACCCCGTGGCCGTCGAGCACCTGTCCGACGTCGTGCGGGTGGACGTCCTCGACGTCGAACGAGACGACGCCGCCCCGCGCGTCCGGGTCCCCCGGGCCGAAGATCGTCACGCCCGGCACGTCGCCGAGCCGCCGCATCGCGTAGTCGACGAGCTCCCGCTCATGCTGCCGCACCCGCGCCATCCCGAGCGAGCTCAGGTAGTCGAGCGCCGCGCCGAAGCCGATCACGCCGCCGATGTTGGGGGTGCCCGCCTCGAACTTGAACGGGACCTCGTTCCACGTCGACTCCGCCATCGAGACGGTGAGGATCATCTCCCCACCGCCCATGAACGGGTTCATCGACTCGAGCAGCTCGTGCCGCCCCCAGAGCACGCCGACACCGGTCGGGCCGAGCATCTTGTGCGCCGAGAAGGCGAGAAAGTCGGCACCGAGCGCCTGCACGTCCACCGCGGTGTGCGGGACCGCCTGGGCGCCGTCCACCAGCACGAGCGCCCCGTGCGCCTTCGCCATCGGGATCAGCTCACGCAGCGGCACGATCGTCCCCAGCGCGTTCGACATCCCGGTGACGGCGAGCAGCTTCGTCTTCAGCCCGATGATCGATCGCGCGTACTCGAGGTCGAGCGTGCCGTCCGGGAGCATCGGGATGTACTTCAGCTCGATGCCCCGTTCGTCGCGCAGGATCTGCCAGGGCACGATGTTCGAGTGGTGCTCGATCTCGCTGATCACGACCTCGTCACCGGGCTGCAGGAACTTGCGCCCCCACGCGTGCGCGACGAGGTTGATCGACTCCGTCGTGTTGCGCGTGAAGATCACCTCGCTCGAGCGCGGGGCGTTCAGAAATGCGCGCGTCTTCTCGCGCACGTTCTCGTAGAGCTCGCTCGCCTCCATCGAGAGCGTGTGGACGCCACGGTGGATGTTCGCGTTGTGGTCCCGGTAGAACCGCGTGATCTCGGCGATCACCTGCACCGGCCGCTGCGAGGTGGCCGCGTTATCGAAGTAGACGAGCGGCTGGTCGCCCTGGACGCGGCGCTTGAGCACGGGGAAGTCTCGCCGGATCAGCTCGAGCTCGAAGGGGCGGTGGCCGTCGACGCGTCCGGTCATCTCCGCCTCGCTAATCCTCGTACTCGACGAACACCAAGTCGCCCTCGACGCTCACCGCGTACGCGCGCACGTCGCGCACCGCGGGGAGGCTGAGCACCCGGCCGGTCTTCGCATCGAACGCGGCGCCGTGTCGCGGGCAGATCACGCGTCCCCGCATGAGCCGGCCCTCGCCGAGCGGCCCGTTGTCGTGGGTGCAGACGTTGTCGATCGCGTAGAAGGCCCCGTCGATGTGGCTGAGCGCGAGCGAGCGCCCGTCGCATGCCACGACCCGGACCTCCCCGGCCGGCACGTCGGCGGTGGAGCAGACGCGGCGCTTCGTCACGTTCGCGGCCCCCGGTCCCTCAGCGCGCCCGCTCGCGCGGCTACAGCTCCGCCGTCTCGAGCTTCTCGACGACCGCCGCCTCGACCTCGTCCCCCAGGCCGGCGACGTTCACGTGCTCGAGCACCGAGCGCACGAAGCCGCCGACGAGCAACTGCAGCGCCTGCCGCTCGGCGATGCCGCGGCTCTGCAGGTAGAACAGCGCGTCGCGGTCGACCGGGCCTACAGTCGCCCCGTGGCCGCATCGCACGACCTCCGAAGTGAGGATCTCGAGCACGGGGTCCGAGTCCGCCTTCGCGCGTCCCGAGAGCAGCAGGTTGCGATTCTCCTGGTGCGCGTCCGCGCCCCTCGCCGTCTCTTCGACGCGCGTGACGCCGTAGTAGACGGACTTCGAAGCCCCGGCGAGCGCCGACTTGATGTCCACCTCGGACACGGAGCGCGGTCCGATGTGGTCCTGCAGGGTCACGAAATCGAAGTGCTGGTCCTCGCTCCCCAGCGCCACGCCGCGGAAGGAGGAGCTCGCCCCCTCCCCCTCGATGAGCGCCTCGAGCGCCTGCTTGATCAGCGCGCCGCCGATGCCGAGCGAGATGACCTGCACGCGCGCGTCGCGCCCGAGGCGTGAGCGCAGGGTGGTGAACTCCTGCGTCTCCGCGCCCCAGCGGCCGTCGAGCACGACCCGCACGTTCGCGTCCTGCGCGGCCACGATCTCGACGACGCCCGCAACGAGCAGCGGGCCGCCACGCGAGCGGTTGCGGACGACGAGCGTGAGCTCGGAGCCCGATTCCGCGACGACGAGTAGCCGCGGGAACAGCGCCTCCGCGCCGTCGGGCTGCGCGTCCTCGTGCAGCACGACCGGCTGCGCGACGGCACGCCCGCGCGGGGCGTAGACGAACGCGCCATCGCGCCAGAGCGCCGCGTTCGCGGCGGCGAACTTGCCCTCGGTGGCCCGCACGAGCGTGCCGAGGTGATCGCGGACGCGCGCGGCCAGCGCGTCGCGGCCGAGCGCGTCGCGGAGCGTGCCCGCGAACGCGCCGTCGGGGAGCGCTGCCTCGAAGCGCGCCGGGCGCCCCTCCGCCGGGGCAAACGAGTCGATCGCGAGCGCGGTGACGTCGGTGTATTTCCAGGGCCGCAGGCGCGGGGTCGGCATCGGCGTCGCCGCGAAGGCGCGCGCGGCCTCGACCCGCTGCTCCACGAGCCACTCCGGATCGCCGGCGGCGCGCGCGGCCTCGAGCACCGCGCGCTGCGTGTAGCGCGCGGCGATCGCCGCGGGCGTGATCGCGGCCGCCACTACCCCACCGCCCCTTCCATCTGCAGCTCGATCAGCCGGTTGAGCTCGATCGCGTACTCCATCGGGAGCTCCTTCACGATCGGCTCGACGAAGCCGTTCACGACCATCTTCGCGGCGTCCTCCTCGGGGATGCCGCGCGACATCAGGTAGAAGAGCTGGTCCTCACCGAGCTTCGACACCGAGGCCTCGTGCCCGATGTTCACGCGCTCCTCGTCGACCTCCATCGTGGGGTAGGTGTCCGAGCGCGAGCGCTCGTCGAGCAGCAGCGCGTCGCAGCGCACCGTCGAGCTCGCGTTCGTCGCTCCCTCGTAGACCTTGAGCAGCCCGCGGTACGACGTGCGCCCGCTGCCGCGCGAGACGGACTTCGACACGATCGCGGACGACGTCTCCGGTGCGACGTGCACGACCTTGCCGCCGGCGTCCTGGTGCTGCCCGTCGCCGGCGAACGCGAGCGAGAGGATCTCGCCGTGCGCGCGCGGCCCCATCAGGAAGACCGAGGGGTACTTCATCGTGAGGAGCGAGCCGAGGTTTCCGTCGACCCACTCCATGATCGCGTCCTCGTAGGCGTAGGCGCGCTTCGTCACGAGGTTGTAGACGTTGTGCGACCAGTTCTGGATCGTCGTGTAGCGGACGCGGGCGCCCTTCTTCACGATGATCTCGACGACCGCCGAGTGCAGCGAGGCGGTGCTGTAGATCGGGGCGGTGCAGCCCTCGACGTAGTGCACCTGGCTGCCCTCATCCGCGATGATCAGCGTCCGCTCGAACTGGCCCATGTTCTCGGTGTTGATGCGGAAGTACGCCTGCAGCGGGATGTCGACCTTCACGCCCTTGGGGACGTAGATGAAGGAGCCGCCCGACCACACGGCCGAGTTCAGCGCGGCGTACTTGTTGTCGCCCGGCGGCACGACCGTGCCGAAGTACGCCTCGACGATCTCAGGATGCTCGGCGAGCCCCTGGTCCATGCCCAGGAAGATCACGCCCTGCTTCGCGAGGTCCTCGCGGATGTTGTGGTAGACGACCTCGGAGTCGTACTGCGCTCCGGCGCCGGCGAGGAACTGCCGCTCCGCCTCCGGGATGCCGAGCTTGTCGAAGGTGTCCTTGATGTACTGCGGCACGTCGTCCCACGACGTCGCGTCGCGGTCGGTGGCGCGCACGTAGTAGTGGATGTTGTCGAAGTCGATCGCCTCGAGCAGCTCGGGGCTCCCGGCCCACGCGGGGTTCGCGAGTTCGCCGAAGCGCCGGAGGGCGTCGAGCCGGAACTCCAGCATCCACTCGGGCTCGCCCTTCATCTGCGACATGCCGCGGACGACCTCTTCGTTGAGGCCCTTCTCGGCCATGAAGAGCGGCGCTTCCTCGTCGTGGAAGCCCCACTTGTACTCGCCGACGATGCTCGGGGTCGGCTTGGTCGTCATCAGGCCACCACCTCGCTTCCGATCCCCAGCTCCTTGAGGATGGGGTCGTAGCCGTGCTCTTCGATCTGGAGCGCCAGCTCGGGACCGCCCGAGCGCGCGATTCTGCCACCGACCAGGACGTGCACCACGTCCGGCGTGATGTAGTTCAGGATCCGCTGGTAGTGCGTGATGATCAGGATCCCGATCTCCGGGGTGCGCAGCGCGTTCACGCCCTCGGCGACGGTGCGCAGCGCGTCGACGTCGAGACCAGAGTCGGTTTCGTCGAGGATCGCCATCTCGGGCTTCAGCATCCCGAGCTGCAGGATCTCGGCGCGCTTCTTCTCACCTCCGGAGAAGCCGTCGTTCACGTAGCGGCGCGCGAACGACTCGTCCATCTTGAGCGCCTTCAGCGTGGCGCGAAGCTCCTGCAGGAACTCCCGGGGTGGAACGTCCTGCCCGCGGCGCGCCTTCAGCGACGCGCGCATGAGGTTGACCATCGTGACGCCCGGGATCGCCGTCGGGTACTGGAAGGAGAGGAAGAGGCCGAGCCGGGCGCGCGCGTCCGGCTTGAGCTCTGTGATGTCCGCGCCCTTGAAGATCACCCGCCCGCCGTCGATCGTGTAGGCGGGGTTGCCGGCGATCGCGCTGGCGAGCGTGCTCTTGCCGGAGCCGTTCGGTCCCATCAGCGCGTGGATCTCGCCCGGACGGATCGCCAGGTCGATCCCCTTGAGGATCTGGATCTCGGGCTGCCCGGTGACGCTGACGGAGAGGTTCCGCAGCTCCAGGATCGGCTCGCTCATCGCTCTCGGGGTCTCCTTCGTTCCGTCCGCGCAGGGGCGCGGCTTCCTTCGTGGTCATGGCGCCCGCGTCAGGCGCCGGCGGTTGGGTGCACCGGTCGCGCCCCCGCGGGCTCGTCCTTCGCGACGAGGTACTCGCAGCTCGCGCCGCCCCCGGCGACCGTGCTCAGCTGGATGACGGGCGCTCCGAGCAGCAGCTCGATCGTCCGGCGGTCGGCGTCGCACGGGGCGTGGTGATCCTCGGCGCACGAGCGGTACGGGCAACCGACGTTGCGGAGGCGGAAGGCGTCACCTTCGTCACGCGCCTCGGAGAGGATGCCCTCTTCGCGCAGCGCGACGGTGACCTCCTCCACGCGCTCCTCGAGCCGCTCGGCCCGCACCTCCGAGGCGTGCTCGCGCGCGCGGACGACCGCGACCTCCGCGAAGAGCCGCTCGAGCACGGCGGGACCGTCCAGCCCCGCGAGGTCGTCCATGCGCAGGCCCGTCAGCGCCGGGTAGAGGCGGTCGAGCAGCCGCGCGTAGTGCGACGCGGAGTTCACCTCCTCGCCGGCCTCGCTGAGCGCGTAGCGCGTGACGGGGCGGCCGCGCGGCTGCCGCGCGAGACGCGCGGTGACCAGCCCGTCCGCGACCATCCGGTCCATGTGCCGCCGGATCGAGCCCTCCGAGACGCCCACCGCCTGGGCCAGCTCCGCCACCGAGCAGTCCCGCCGCGCGTGCAGCAGCTGCATCAGCTCGTCGCGCGTCCGCTCCATCACGTCTCCCGTCTCGGGCCCCTGCCCGGCGCGAGTCCTGCTGCCAGCCTACCCAGCCCCGAGCGTCAATGTCAACGATTTATGCATTTTATAGCGGATAACTTGTTTTATGCGCGCACACACCTGATCCCCGGCGCGGCTTGTGACCCGCGCGCGGCCCCGCGTAGGATGCGCCCCGCGCCGCTTGTGCGCCGCATCACGCATCGCACCCCGGCGGCGCGCCAGCCGCCGGGCCGGCACCGGGGGGGGGGGAAGCGATGAGCGACGAGGTCCAGGGGCTGAAGGTCGGCGCGACCGCGAGCTTCGAGAAGCACGTCACGCAGGACGACATCGCCCGTTTCGCCGAGGTGACCGGGGACCACAACCCGCTGCACTCGGACGCGGCGTATGCCGCGCGCACCCGGTTCAAGCAGCCGATCGCGCACGGCATGCTCGGCGCGGGCGTGATCTCGGCGGCGCTCGGCACGAAGCTCGCACCGAACTCCGTCGTCATCTACCTCGGGCAGAATCTGCAGTTCCGCGCCCCGGTCTCCGCGGGCGACACGATCACAGCCAGGGTCACGGTGACGAAGGTCGACGTCGAGCGAAGCCGGGTCTCGCTCGATACACTCGTCACGAAGCAGGACGGCACCGAGGTGATCCGCGGCGACGCCCTCATCATGGTGGAGGCGCCGCGCTAGCCGCGATCCACCCGGGTCACGTACGCCCCTGGAGTGTCACGATGAGGAACCCAGGTCAGCGCGAGGCGACGGGCGCCGCGGCTCGCCAGGGCGCCGCTTCGCTCGCCGCGATCGCGGACGCGAAGTCCGAGTGGGAGGAGCGCACGCTGCGCAAGGTGCTCGAGCGCTTCCCCGAGCGGCGCGGCCGCTTCGAGGCGTCGTCGAGCGTGACCGAGCGCGTGTACACGCCGCTCGACGTGCAGGACCTCGATTTCCTGGACGACGTCGGTTTCCCCGGCCAGTACCCGTTCACGCGCGGCGTGCAGCCCACGATGTACCGCGGACGCCTCTGGACGATGCGGCAGTACGCGGGATTCGGCACCGCCGAGGAGACGAACGACCGCTTCAAGCACCTGATCCGCAACGGCCAGACCGGGCTCTCCACGGCCTTCGATCTCCCCACGCAGACCGGCTACGACTCCGACGACCCGATGGCGGCGGGCGAGGTCGGCCAGGTCGGCGTCGCGATCGACTCGCTCGCCGACATGGAGACGCTCTTCGACGGGATTCCGCTCGACAAGATCTCGACGTCGATGACGATCAACGCGCCGGCTGCGATGCTCGTCGCGATGTACATCGCGACGGCGCAGAAGCAGGGGCACTCGGCGAACGTGGTGATGGGCACGGCGCAGAACGACGTGCTCAAGGAGTACGTCGCGCGCGGCACGTACATCTTCCCGCCGCAGCCCTCGGTGCGGCTCGCCGCGAACCTGATCGCCTACTGCGCGCGGGAGGCGCCGAAGTTCAACTCGATCTCGGTCTCCGGCTACCACATCCGGGAGGCCGGAGCGACGGCGGCACAGGAGATCGCGTTCGCCTTCGCGAACGCGATCGCGTACCTGGAGGAGTGCCGCCGCCAGGGCGCCGACATCGACGACGTCGGCGGTCGCGTCTCGTGGATTTTCAACACGCACAACAACTTCTTCGAGGAGATCGCGAAGTACCGGACGCTGCGCCGGATGTGGGCGCGGCTGATGCGGGAGCGCTTCGGCGCCAAGCAGGCATCGTCGATGATGCTGCGCACGCACACGCAGACGGGCGGATCGACGCTCACGGCGCAGCAGCCGCTGAACAACATCGCGCGCGCCGCGATCCAGGCGCTGGCGGCGGTCGTCGGCGGGGTGCAGTCGCTCGCTCTCTCCTGCTACGACGAGGCCCTCGCGCTTCCGACCGAGGAGGCGCAGCAGATCGCGCTGCGCACGCAGCAGATCATCGCCCACGAGTCGGGCGCGGCCGACACGATCGACCCGATCGCCGGCTCGTACTACGTGGAAACGCTCACGAACCAGCTCGAGGTCGAGGCGCAGAAGATCATGGACCGCATCGAGGACATCGGTGGCGCGGTCGCCGCGATCGAGTCCGGCTACATGCAGTCCGAGATCCAGGAGGCGGCGGTCCGCCACCAGCGCGAGGTGGAGGCCTGCGAGCGCATCGTGGTCGGCGTGAACGAGTACGCGGACGAGCACGAGCAGGTCACCCCGATCTTCCGGCCGAACCTAGAGGTGGTCGCCGCGCAGGCCGCGCGCTTGAAGCAGGTGCGCGCCCGGCGCGACCAGGCCGCGGTCGACGTCTCGCTGCGGCGGTTGCGCGAGGCGGCGCGTGGGGACGAGAACCTGATGGAGCCGATCCTCGAGGCGGTCGGGGCGTACGCGACGCTGGGCGAGATGTGCGGCGTGCTGCGCGAGGAGTGGGGCGAGTACACCCCGCCGACGGCGGTCTGAGCGGTCCCGCGGGTTCGCCGATCGGCGCGCCGCGCGAGCCGGCGCGTTGCCCTGTGCGCTGTAATCCGTTAGTAACACCGGGGCCGGCGGTGCCGGTGACACGTCTGCATGGGTGTGGGAAGCCGGGGGGAGACACCAGATGGCAGGGGCTCTGGACGGCCAGGTGGCCGTCGTCACTGGCGCCAGCCGCGGCATCGGCCGCGCCTGCGCGCTCGAACTCGCGAAACACGGGGCCAGCGTGGTCGTGAACTACACCTCGAACAAGGGCGCCGCCGAGAGCTGCAAGCAGGAGATCGAGGCGGCGGGCGCGAAGGCTGTCGTCGTGCAGGCCGACGTCTCGAAGGCCGCCGACGCGAAGCGGCTGATCGAGACGGCCGAGAAAGAGTTCGGGAAGGTCGACATCCTCGTCAACAACGCCGGGATCAACCGCGATCGCACCATCCAGCGGATGTCGGTGGAGGAGTGGGACGGCGTGATCGAGACCGACCTCTCCTCGATGTTCTACTGCACGAACGCGGTCGTGAACGGGATGCGCGAGCGCAACTACGGCCGCATCATCAACATGTCATCGATCATCGGGCAGATGGGGAACATCGGCCAGGCGAACTACGCAGCGGCGAAGGCCGGCATGATCGCGTTCACGAAGTCGGCTGCGAAGGAGCTCGCGCGCTTCAACATCACCGTCAACGCGGTCTGCCCGGGGTTCGTCGAGACCGAGATGGTGGCGGCGCTCTCCGACGACATCAAGAAGAACCTGCTCGCGCAGATCCCGCTCGGCCGCTTCGGCACGGCGGAGGAGGTCGCCACGACGGTGCGCTTCCTCTGCACCGAGGGGAGCTTCTACACCGGCGCGCAGATGAGCCTCAACGGCGGCCAGTACATGTAGCGATCTGGCGCCGGCCCCCGGCGTTCGGCACAGTAGAGGGGCCGTCCCCCGGGGCGGCCCTTCTCGATGCACGGGAGCAGTGATGTCCGCGATCGGGCGGCGCGTCATCGTGATCGGCAACACGGGGAGCGGCAAGAGCACGCTTGCGGCGGAGCTCGCGCGGCGGCTCGGCGTGCCCTTCGTGGAGCTCGACGCGCTGCACTGGGAACCGAACTGGGTCGAGGCACCGGCGGAGACGCTGCGCGCCCGCGTGTGTGACGCGACGAGCGGCGACGGATGGGTCGTCGCGGGGAACTACTTGACGAAGACGCAGGACCTCACGTGGACGCGCGCGGAGACGGTGGTCTACCTCGACTACCCGCTGCTGGTGACGCTCGGGCGCCTCGTTCGCCGCACGCTCGAGCGCTGGCGGCGCCGCGAGCTGCTCTGGGGCACGAACCGCGAGCGCATCCACCGCCACCTCATGCTCTGGAACCCGAACGAGTCGCTGATCGCGCTTGCGGTCGTGCAGCATCGGCGGCGGGAGCGGTTCGCGACGCAGATCCGCGACCCGCGCTGGTCGCACATCCGCTTCGTGCGGCTGCGCTCGCCGCGCGCCACCGCGGCGTGGCTCGCGACGGCGGCGCCGGTGGAGTCGGAGAGGGCGCGCTAGCGCGAACCGGCGACCACGCGCGCTCAGGCGCGCCCGACCGCCGCGTCGATCCGCGCGATCACGTCGCTCGCGAGCGGGCCGTCCGCTTCCGCGCGGAGGCACTCGCGCAGCTCCTCGCGGTTCTTCACACCGAGCACCACCGTGTCCACGTCCGCCATCGAGAGCGCGTAGCGGTGCGCGAGGTACGCCGCGGAGACGCCGAGCTCGCGCGCCAGCGCGCGGAAGGGCGCGGCCAGCCGGTAGTCACGCATGTCCGCGTGATCGCCCGCGAGCGGGCGGTCGAAGGCGTCGGCGAGCGCGCCGGCCTGCACCGCACGGATCCCCATCACCCCCACGCCGCGCGCCTTCGCGGCCCGCATGATCTCGCGCGGGCGCGCGGGCTCCTCGGAGCGCCTGAGCGCGCCCGGGGAGTCGAGCAGGTTTGCGATGCACTGCACGGCGCCCGGCGCGGGGTCCTCGCCGAGCGTTGCGATCACCGCGGACGGCACGCCGATCCCCGTGATCCCCCACGCCCCCACGCGCCCCTCCGTGACGAGCCGCTCGAACGCCGGGCGCGCCGCCTCGACGAAGAGCCGGCGCGCGGTCGCGCGGGCGGCCAGCGCGGGGTCCGCCGGCACCCCGTCGTCCGGGACGATCGTCGAGTGGAGGAAGAAGAGGTCGACGCGGTCGAGGCGCGTCCGCTCGAGCGAGGCCTCGAGGCTCGCGCGCAGCCTCCCCTCGACCTCGCCGGCGGGCACGGTCCCGAGCCCGTGCTTCGTCGTCACGCGCACGCCATCGGGCAACCGCCCCGCGAACGCCTCGCCCACGGCGCGCTCGGCCTCCCCGTCGCCGTAGGTCGGGGCCAGGTCGACCAGCGTGACGCCCCGTTCCACCGCCTCGCGGATCGTGGCGACGGACTCCTCGCGCGTGGTCGGCCCCCAGACCTGGCCGATGCCACCGCCGCCCAGCGTGAGCGCGCTGACGGGCCAGAGGCGGCCGAGCCTGCGGGTCTGCATGGCGGCGCCGCCTACGCCCGCGCGTGCTCGCGCAGGAACGCGCGGATCGACTCGATGGTCCCCGCGCGCTTCGCGTCGGAGCGGCAGTCGACGTCGAGGCAACGCGCCCGCGGCGCGAGCTCGCAGATGCGGCGCGCCACGCCGGTCGGGTGGAAGGGGTCGCTCCCCGGCAGGATCAGCAGGGGCGCCGGGCAGCCTCGCAGCCACTCCTCGGTCACGCTCATGACCGGCGGGCGGTCCGGCCAGACGCCCGCGGCGAAGCGCTCGATCAGCGCAACGTAGTCGTCGCTGCCCATCGCAGCGACCCGCGCGCGGAACGCCTCGTCGCGGTGGATGCGTCGCGCAAACGGCCCCGCGGCGTTGTTTGCGACGAAGACGGGGTTCTCCATCGCGGCCGCCACGACCGCGGCGGTCCCCTCCTTGCGCGCCGTCGCCACCGTCGGCTCAAACATCCGCATGAAGACGTCGATCGAGTTCGTCGCGTCGAGCCCGACCGGGTCCTGGCCAACCACCGCGCTCACGCGCTCCGGAGCCGCCTTCACGAGATGCAGCGCGTGCGCGACGCCGATGCAGCCGCCCCAGACGTGCGCGCGGCGCGCGCCGACGGCGTCCAACACCGCGACCTGGTCCGCTGAGGTGAGCTCGTACGAGAACTCCGCCGGCGCCTCCCACGAGTCGCCCGCGTGGCGCTGGTCCATCCCGATCACCATGAACTCGCGCGCGAACTGCTCGATCGGGTTGATCACGCTGCGCTGCCAGAACGCGATCTCGCTGTTCACCCCGCCCGGGGCGATGAGCAGGAGCGGGTAGCCGCTCCCGAACGTCTCGTAGTGGATGCGCGCACCGTCCGGGCCACGCGTCTCCGGCATCCGCCGCTCCCTTCGCCGCGCGAGGAGGGTAGCCGCTGAGGCGAGGGCACGCAGGCGAGGAAACGCGAGACGACGAGGCGCGTCGCGGAGCCCGGCACGCAGCGGTCCGAAGGCGCCCGGCCACATTCGAACGGCCGCCACCGCGGAGCTCCGCGCCCGCGGTGCGGCCGAGCGGGCCCGCTGTGTACCCTCGTTCCCGGGAGGGCAGGCGTGGCGCGACTGAAGTTCTCGGCGGCGGCCGCGTACCGGCACCTGCGCGCGGTCGACCCGGTCGTCGGCGAGCTGATCGCGCGGCACGGACCGTTCCGGCCGCGGCCGGGGACGCACCCGTACGAGGCCGTCGTGCGCAGCATCCTCTACCAGCAGCTCGCCGGGAGCGCGGCGGCCGCGATCGAGCGGCGGCTCTACGCGCTCTACTCGGAGGACTCGCGCCCGCCCACGCCGACCGAGCTGCTCGCGACGACGGACGACGCATTCCGCAGCGCCGGCGTCTCGCGGCAGAAGGCCGGCTACCTGCGCGACCTCGCTCGCCACGTCGTCGACCGCACGCTGGACTTCACCGACCTCGGCACGCTCCCCGACGAGGAGGTGATAGCGCGGCTCACCGCCGTGCACGGAGTGGGCGAGTGGACTGCGCACATGTTCCTGATGTTCCAGCTGAGACGCCCGGACGTGCTCCCTGTGGGCGACCTCGGCGTGCGCGCGGGGATGCGCATCGCATACGGGCTCGACGAGACCCCTTCGCCCGCCCGCGCGCGCGAGATCGGGGCAGCCTGGGCGCCCTACCGCTCAGTGGGCACCTGGTACATGTGGCGGGCCGCCGAGACGGTCGTCCCGGCCTGATCGCACGGCCGGGCGCCCCTCAGGCTGAGGCGTCGCGCCCGTGCATCACCGCGATGCGCGACGCCATCGTCATCGCCTCGACCTGATCATGCTTCACGTAGACGAAGGTCGTACCGAGGCGCTCGTGGAGCCGGCTCAGCTCGGTGCGCGCCTGCACGCGCAGCTTCGCGTCAAGGTTCGAGAAGGGCTCGTCGAGCAGACACGCCGCCGGCTCGCGCACGATCGCTCGCCCGAGCGCGACGCGCTGGCGCTGCCCGCCGGAGAGCGCGCGCGGCTTGCGGTCGAGCAGCGCCTCGTTCCCGAGGAGCGCCGCCGCCTCTCGCACGCGGCGGTTGATCTCGTCGCGCTGCAGCTTCCGCAGCTTGAGCCCGAACGCCATGCTGTCCGCGTCCGTCATGTGCGGGTAGAGCGCCTACGTCTGAATGACCATCGCGATGTCGCGGTCCTTCGCGGCGACGTCGTCGACGCGGCGGTCGGCGATGTAGATCGCGCCCTCGTTGACGTCGTCGAGGCCGGCGAGCATGCGCAGCGTGGTCGACTTGCCGCACCCCGAAGGGCCGACGAGCACGAGGAACTCGCCGTCGATCACCTCGATCTCCAGGTCGTTCACGGCGAGCACGCCGTCGAAGCACTTGATGACGTGATCGAAGAGCACGCGCGCCATGGCTGGCTCCCATCCCTTGGTCGCGCCGACGAGGATGCCCTGCACGGAGAAGCGCTGGAAGGCGAAGAAGACGACGAGCGGGACCGCCATCGAGATGAACGCCGCGGCGGTGAGCAGCTCGCAGGAGGCGCCGAACGAGCTGACGAGGTTCGTGATCTGGAGGGTCATCGGCGCGAGCTGCGGGTCGCCGAGCAGCACGAGCGCGACGAGCAGGTCGTTCCAGGTCCAGAGGAACTGAAAGATCGCAAGCGCGGCGAGGGCCGGCACGGAGAGCGGGATGATCACGCGCCAGAAGATCGTCCAGTCCGATGCGCCGTCGAGCTGGGCGGCCTCGATCAGGTCGCGCGGGAGCGCGGCGAAGAAGTTGCGGAGGAGGAAGACGGCGAACGGCAAGCCGTAGGCGGTGTGGGCCGCCCAGATCCCGGTGTAGCTGCTGACGCCCCAGAGGTTGCGGCCGAGCATCGGCATCTCGACGTCGATGGTGATGTGGCCGTAGATGCGCAGCACGGGGATGAGCGTCATCTGCAGCGGGACGACGAGCAGCGCGACCACGAGCAGGAGCAGCGCGTTGCGGCCGGGGAACGGCATCCACGCGAACGCGTAGGCGGCCGCCGCCGCGACGAGCAGCACGAGCAAAGTCGCCGGCACCGTGATCAACAGGCTGTTCGCGAAGGCACGCCCCATCCCTGCTGCCCGAGCACCGCGCGGTAAGTTGCTCAGCGTCAGCGCCTCGCCCGCGGCCTGCCACCAGCCGGTTGAGGTGATCGCTTCCGGCGGTCGGAACGACGAGATGAGCAGCACGACCGTCGGCACGCTCCAGAGGACCGCGATGCCGATGACCACGACGTGCAGCGGAGCCGGCGCGGCCCGTGCCGACGCGGCCATCAGGCGGCCTCCTCAGCCTGGAAGCAACGGATGCTCACCGCCATCAGCGGCACCACCGCGAGCAACAGGATGAACGCAAGCGCCGAGCCGACGCCGAAGTCCTGGTTCACGAACGCCTGCTTGAAGAAGAGCGTCGCGACGACATCGGTGTCGAAGCGGCCGCCCGTCATCACTCAGATCAGGTCGAAGAGTCTTCATCGCGTTGATCACGAGCGTCGCCGCGACCACGACGATCGCCGGGCGCAGCGCCGGGATGATCATCCGTTAGAAGACCTGCCACTCGCTCGCGCCGTCGACGCGTGCGGCCTCGAGGATCTCGGTGGAGACGCCCCTCAGCCCCGCGGAGAGCACCACCATCGCGAAGCCCGTCCACATCCAGACGCCGACCACGACCAGCGCGAAGTTGTTGAACTGCAGCCGTTCCGGAAGCTCATCCGGGCCACGCTGGGTGAGCCACACCTGCGACGAGCCGGTGTTCTGCAGCCACGCGGTGGGCTCGGCGCCGAGGCTCGTGGCCACGGCGTTCAGCGTGCCGATCTCCGCATTGAACTCGAGCATGAAGCGCCAGATCACGGGGGCGGCGACGAACGAGATCGCCATCGGGATGAACACCGCGGACTTCGCCACCGCCTCGTAGCGCACGTGCCCCGTGAGCACGGCGAGCACGAGACCGAGCGGCACGGTCACCGCGGTGAACAACACCAGCCACATCGCGTTGTTGAACAGCGCCGAGTGCGTATCCACGATCAGCGGCTCGGGGTTCTGGATGATCCAGCGGTAGTTGTCGATCCCGACGAACGCGGCCGAGCGCGCGGCGAGCAGGCTGCGGCGGAACAGCCCGACCTCCGCCGGGATCGCGATGTCGGGCGCGTTGTTGCCCTCGACCCGCGTGGCGAGGATCGGGGTGAGGTCCCGCGTCCCCGTGAAGCTCATCTTGCCGCCGGTCTTGTCCTCCCAGGGCTTCACCATCGCCTGGAAGCTGGCGAGCTCCTCGGCGCCCCAGATGCCCAGCACGTTCGCCGTGCCGACGCGCTCCGCGGCCTTCGTGGGCGCCGCGGTCGCCTTCGCGGCCGGGGCCGCGGTCTTGGCCGGCGCCGCCGGCTCCTCCTCGTCACCACCGCAGCCAATCAGCGCGGCGCCGGCCAGCCCCGCAGACGCAACCCCGGCGGCGGAGGAATCCCCGCCGGCTCCAGCGACCGACCGGTCACCGCTTCGACTGCCGATCTCCGTCCATCGTCATCAACTCCCTAGACTGCCGCGCGCGAGCGCGCGCGCCATCGAAAGAGGGCTAATCGCCATTATTCGAAGAACGTCAACCGCCCAGAAGGGTGAGGAATGACCGGCCATGCCTGAGCGCGCTCCTCGCCAGTCTTTCGGGCGCTCTCGGGCGCTCCCGCCCCGACACTAGCCGGAGCCCCACCTATACTGGACTGCTGTTGCGCCGCCACGTTGCCGCGCGAACGGATCGGGCGGGCCGCCCCGCGCCGCGGGGCCGTCCGCGAGCGGTGAGGGAGCGGATATGCGCATCGTGCTCTTCGGGCAGGCCGCCTTCGGCCGCGACGTGCTGAAGGCCCTCCGCGACGCCGGCGAAGAGGTCGTCGCGGTCTCCACCCCCCGGCAGGGCGCGCGCCCCGACCCCCTCTTCGAGGCCGCCACCGAGGCGAAGCTCCCCGTCATTGAGACGCCCTCGCTCCGCCAGGAGGGCCCCTTCCAGCAGTACCTCGCGCTCAAGCCGGACCTGCTCGTCTTCGCGTTCGTCACCGACATCGTGCGCAAGCGCGTGCTCGATGCGGCGCCAATGGGCGCGATCCAGTACCACCCCTCGCTGCTCCCGCTACACCGCGGGCGCACCGCGATGAACTGGGCGATCATCGCCGGCCGCACGCAGACCGGGCTCACGATCTTCTGGGTCGACGAGGGCATCGACACCGGCCCGATCCTGCTCCGGCGCGAGGTCGAGATCGGACCGGAGGACACGGTGGGCTCGCTCTACTTCGACCGCCTCTACCCGATGGGCGTCGAGGCGCTCGTCGAGGCGACGCGCATGGTGCGCGAGGGGACGGCCCCGCGCATCCCGCAGGATCACCAGCAAGCCACCTACGAGGCGCCGTGCGGGCCCGAGCATGCGAAGGTCGACTGGCACCATCACGGCGTGAACGTCTTCAACCTCATCCGCGGGTGCGACCCCCAGCCCGGGGCGTCGAGCGTCGTCGGCGGGCGCGGCGTGCGGCTCTTCGACGCGCGCTTCCAGCCGGGCGCGCCCGGGGAGGCTCCGGGCACCGTGATGGCGATCGTCGACAGCCGCGCGGAGATCGCGGCGATCGGCGGGACGATCACCGTCGGACGCGTGCAGCCGGACGACGGCCGCAAGGTCACGGCGAGCGAGGTGCTGCACGTGGGAGAGGTGCTGGAGCGACCGGCGTGATCGTCGGCACCGTCAAGGAGACCAAGACAGAGGAGTACCGCGTCGCGCTCACGCCCGAGGGTGTGGCCGACATCGTGCGGGCCGGCCACCACGTGCTGATCGAGACGCGCGCCGGCGAGGGCTCGAACTACGGCGACGATGAGTACCGCGAGGCGGGCGCAGAGGTGCTTCGCACCCCCGGGGAGGTCTACGCGCGCGCCGAGCTGATGTGCGAGGTGAAGGAGCCGCAGCCCCAGGAGTTCGCGCTGCTGCGCGAGGGCCAGGTGCTCTTCACGTACCTCCATCTCGCCGCCGCCCCGGACGTGGCGGACGCGCTGATCGCGGCGCGGTGCACGGCGATCGGCTACGAGACCGTGCAGCGCGAGGATGGCTTCCTCCCGCTGCTCGCACCTATGTCCGAGGTCGCCGGCCGCATGGCCGTCGAGATCGGTGCGCACTTCCTCAAGCGCCCCGGACCTGGGCGCGGGATGCTCCTCGGCGGGCTCCCCGGCGTCCCGCCCGCGCACGTCGTCATCATCGGCTCCGGCAACGTCGGGAAGAACGCCTGCCGCGCGGCGGTCGGCTTCGGCGCGCGCGTCACCGTGATCTCGATCGACGAGAACCAGCTGCGCGCGCTCGAGGAGCTCTACGCGGGTCGCGTCGAGACGCGGCTTGCCTCCCCACAGGCGATCGCGGAGACCGTCACGCGCGCCGACCTGTTGATCGGCGCCGTGCTCGTCGACGGCCGGCGCGCCCCGGTCGTCGTGACGCGCGAGATGGTGCGCTCGATGGGCGCCGGCGCCGTGATCGTCGACGTCGCCGTCGACCAGGGCGGCTGCATCGAGACGACGCGCCCCACCGATCACGTGCACCCGATCTACGTCGAGGAAGGGGTCGTGCACTACGCGGTCCCGAACATGCCGGGCGCCGTGCCGCGCACTTCGTCGCGCGCGCTCACCGGCCTGACGCTGCCCTACATCCTCAAGGTCGCGAACAAGGGCGTCGAGGCCGCGATCCGGAGCGACCCCGCGCTGGCGCGTGGCGTGAACGTGTACCGGGGCGTGCTCACGCACCCCGACGTCGCCGAGTCGCTCGGCCGGGCCTACCGCCCGCTCAACAAGCTGCTCGGCGTGCCCGCGTGACGCCGTAGCGGCCACCCCGACAACCGCTGCCGCACGCGATGCGCCCGTCGCGCTCCGCACGCCCTTCGCCGCTGCGCGGCGCGCTGCGCGCGCTGGGACCCCTGCGCGAGCACGAACAGTTGCTGATGATCAGCATCTCGACCGTCCTCGTGATGGCCGGCCAGGGCGTGATCGCGCCGATCCTCCCGCTCTTCGCGCGCGACTTCGGGGTCGGCACCGCGGCGATCGGGCTCACGCTCTCGACGTTCGCGCTCGCGCGGCTGCTGCTGAACGTGCCGCTCGGGGTCGTCTCGGACCGCCTCGGCCGACGCCCGCTGCTGATCGGCGGGCCGCTCGTCACGGCGATCGGCATGATCGGCTCTGGGATCGCGCCGGACATCTACCAGCTGCTCGCCTGGCGGTTCGTCGCCGGCGCCGGCTCGGCGATGTACATGACCGGCGCGCAGATCTACCTGGCCGACATCTCGACGCCGCTGAACCGCGCGCGCTTCATCGGCACGAACCAGGGCGCGCTGCTGCTGGGAACGTCGAGTGGCCCCGCGATCGGCGGCGCGGTCGCGGAGTTGTGGGGGCTGCGAGCCCCGTTCCACGTGGTCGGGGTCGCCGCGCTCGTCGCGATGGTCTACGCGTGGGCGCGGCTGCCGGAGACCCGCGGGCTCGTCGCGGAGGAGGCGGAGGCGGAGGCCGAGGCGGCGCGCGCGGCGG
>VGNK01000024.1 GCA_016866055.1 Chloroflexota bacterium
CGCCGTCAACGTCGTCTTCCCGTGATCCACGTGGCCGACCGTCCCGATGTTCGCGTGCGGCTTCGTCCGCTCGAACTTCCCCTTGGCCATCCGTCTCGCTCCTGACCTCTAGCGGCCGCTCACGCCCGCGCCACCGCGGCGCCCGAGCTCCGCTTCGCGATCTCCTCCGCCACGTTGGACGGCACCTGCCGGTAGTGGTCGAACTCCATCGAGTACGTCGCGCGACCCTGCGTGACCGAGCGGAGATCCGTCGCGTAGCCGAACGTCTCCGCCAGCGGCACCACTGAGCGCACCACCTGCGTGTTCCCGCGCACCTCGGAGCCCTGCACCATCCCGCGCCGGCCGTTGATGTCACCGAGCACGTCGCCGAAGTAGTCCTCCGGCGTCACCACCTCGAGCTTCATGATCGGCTCGAGCAGCACCGAGCCCGCCTTGCCGAGCGCCTCGCGCATCCCCATCGAGCCGGCGGTCTCGAACGCCATCTCCGACGAGTCGACCTCGTGATACGAGCCGTCCACCACCGCCACGGCGACGTCGACCACGGGATAGCCCGCGCGCACGCCGCTCTGCAGCGCGCCCTCGACGCCGCGGCGCACCGCGCCGATGTACTCGCGCGGGATCGAGCCGCCCACCGTGCGGTCCTCGAAGTGGAAGCCCTCGCCCGGCTGCCGCGGCGCGACCTCGAGCACGCAGTGCCCGTACTGGCCCCGACCACCCGTCTGCCGCACGAAGCGGCCCTCCGCGCGTGCCTCGCGCGTGATCGTCTCCCGGTACGACACCTGCGGCCGCCCCACGTTCGCCTCGACGCGGTACTCGCGCCGCATGCGGTCCACAATCACCTCGAGGTGCAGTTCGCCCATCCCAGAGATCACGGTCTGCCCGGTCTCGCGGTCGAAGCGCACCCGGAACGTCGGGTCCTCCTCCTGCAGCTTCTGCAGGGCGTCGCCCATCTTGCTCTGGTCGTCCCGCGTCTTCGGCTCGACGGCCACCGAGATCACGGGCTCCGGGAAGTTGATCGACTCGAGCACGATCGGGCGCTCGCGGTCGCACAGCGTATCGCCCGTGAAGGTGTCCTTCAGGCCGATCGCCGCCGCGATGTCGCCGGCGTAGACCTCGGCGACCTCCTCGCGGTGGTTCGCGTGCATCTTCATGATGCGGCCGAAGCGCTCGCGGCGGTTGCGCGTGGTGTTCGCCACCTGGTCGCCCGAGCGCACGACGCCCGAGTAGACGCGGAAGAACACCAGCCGGCCGACGAACGGGTCGCTCACGACCTTGAAGGCGAGCGCGGCGAGCGGCTCGTCGTCCGAGGTGGGGCGCTCCATCTTCGTCTCGGGGTCGTCGACGGCGCCGCCCGCGATCGGGGGCACGTCGACCGGCGACGGGAGGTAGGTGACGACTGCGTCGAGCAGGGCCTGCACGCCCTTGTCCTTGAGCGCCGAGCCGCAGAGCACCGGCGTGATCGCGTTCGAGATCGTCGCGCGACGGATCGCCTTCTGCAGCTCGGTGACGTCGATCTCGTGGCCCTCGAGGAACGAGACCATCAGCTGGTCGTCGTTCTCGGCGACGCGCTCGACCATCTCCTCGCGCGCGGCCTGCGCCACGGCGAGCATCTCCGCGAGGATCTCGCGCTCAACGACGTTGACGCCGCGCTCCCCCTCGAAGTGGATCGCGACCATCCGCACGAGGTCGATCACCCCGGCGAACCGGTCCTCAGCGCCGATCGGGATCTGGATGGTCACGGGTACCGCGCCGAGGCGGTCCTTGATCATCTGCACGCAGCGCTCGAAGTTCGCGCCCATGCGGTCCATCTTGTTGACGAAGCACATGCGGGGGACGCAGTAGCGGTCGGCCTGGCGCCAGACCGTCTCCGATTGCGGCTCCACCCCGGCCACGCCGTCGAAGACGACGACGCCCCCGTCGAGCACGCGCAGCGAGCGCTCGACCTCGACCGTGAAGTCCACGTGCCCCGGCGTGTCGATGATGTTGATCGTGTGGTTCTTCCACTGCGCGGTGGTCGCGGCGGACGTGATCGTGATGCCGCGCTCGCGCTCCTGTTCCATCCAGTCCATGACGGCGGTGCCCTCGTGCACCTCGCCGATCTTGTAGGTGCGTCCCGTGTAGAACAAAACGCGCTCGGTCACGGTGGTCTTACCCGCGTCGATGTGGGCGATGATCCCGATATTGCGCACACGTTCGAGCGGCGTACTGCGGGGCATCGTTCTCTGTTACCCGTTCTGCTGGATGCGCCGGACGTAGCGACCCCCGCGGGCGCGGGGGATCGAGAGGGCCTTCCTTACCAGCGGTAGTGCACAAACGCCCGGTTGGCCTCGGCCATCCGGTGCGTCTCTTCCTTGCGACGGACGGCGTTCCCGCCGTTGTTGGCCGCGTCGAGCAGCTCTGCGCTGAGCTTCTCCGCCATCGAGCGCCCGGAGCGGCCGCGGGCCGCGGTCAGCAGCCAGCGCAGCGCGAGCGCCTGGCGGCGCTCGCTCCGGATGTCGATCGGCACCTGGTAGGTGGCACCGCCGACGCGGCGCGGCTTCACCTCGATCACGGGCATGATGTTGCGCACGGCCTGCTCGAAGACGTCGATCCCCCGGCGACCAGTCTGCGTCTCCACGCGGTCCAGCGCGTCATAGACAATCGCCTCGGCGGTGCTCTTCTTGCCGCTGCGCATGAGCTTGTTGACGAACTTCGTGACCACCCGCGACTGGTAGCGCGGGTCCGGCTCCGCGGGACGGACGGCGGCTCGGTTGCGGCGCATCTCAGGACTTCCGCGTTCCGTACTTGGAGCGCCCGCGCTTGCGCCCGTTGACGCCGGAGGCGTCGAGCGCGCCGCGGATGATGTGGTAGCGCACGCCCGGGAGGTCCTTGACGCGGCCGCCTCGGATCAGCACGACCGAGTGCTCCTGGAGCGTGTGGCCCTCGCCCGGGATGTACGCCGTGACCTCGATGCCGTTCGAGAGCCGCACGCGAGCGACTTTGCGCAGCGCGGAGTTCGGCTTCTTCGGGGTCACGGTGCGCACCTGCGTGCACACCCCGCGCTTCTGCGGCGACCCCTTGGGCGAGCGGGTCATCCGGTTCTTGAGCGTGTTGAAGCGGAAGCGCAGCGCGGGCGCC
Organism: Chloroflexota bacterium; assembly: GCA_016866055.1. GTDB lineage: Bacteria > Chloroflexota > Dehalococcoidia > UBA2979 > UBA2979 > VGNK01. The sequence goes on from VGNK01000024.1 coordinate 3,118, forward strand.
TTCGTCTTGCGGCGCACCGGCTTGCGGGCGCTGCGCACGAGCTGGTTGATCGTCGGCACGCCGAGCCTGCTTCCCCCCTGCTCCGGACCCCGTCTCCGGCGGTCCGTGCACCGTTCTAGGGCAACATGAACGGCCGAATGGCGTCGCGATGAGCCAAGTCCGCGACATGCGCCCCAGAGCGCTGGTGTCGCCGGTCCTCACCGCGATCCGGCCAACCGACCGTGGTCGTGATGCTGCTGCGCGCTCGTGAGCGCGAAGTACGATTCTGACCCTGACGCGCCTCAGTGTCAACGCGCCCCCGGGTTGGGGGCGGTCCCCGTCAGCGGCGCATCAACATCTTGCGGAACGACTCCCGAAAGACCGGCTCCAGGGGTTGCTCGCCGGCGCTGACCGCCCGCTCCCGCTGCGCCCGCTCGCGCCACATCTGGAGCAGCCGCTCCTCGTTGCGGCCCCCCATCTGGGAGACGTGCGCGAGCACCGCGCGCACCTTGGTGCGGAGCACCGGCTCGATGTCGACGTCGTAGTCGGGCTCGTTCGTCCCCGCCAGCAGCATCGCGAGCGGCCGGTGCGGCGCCAGGCCCTCTTCCTTGTCCAGGGGGTAGTAAAGGTGGTCGTCCGCCGCCGGGTAGATGGCGTCGTACGTCGCCTGCCCCGTGAGCCGGTGGTCGCGGTGGTTGAAGCCGGGGCGGAACCCATCCCATGTGATCACGAGCTCGGGGCGGTGCAGCCGGATCTGGCGCACGATCAGGCCGCGCAGCTCGTCGTCGTTCCGGATGTAGCCGTCCGGGAACCCGAGGAAGACGGGTTCGCACGCGCCGAGGATCTCGGCCGCGCGCCGCTGCTCCTCCTCGCGCACGCCGGCGAGCGCCTGCCCGGTCACCTCGGAATCCTTCGTCCCCTTGTTGCCGCTCGTCGTAACGACGATCTGGACCTCCCAGCCGTCGCGGCAGAGCACGGCGACCGTGCCGCCGCACGCGAACTCGGTGTCGTCGGGATGCGCCATCACCACCATCGCGCGACGGGGCACGTGCGCCGCCAGCTCCGTGATGAGGTCGGCGTCCGGGTCGATCGACTCGGCGTTCACGCGGGGACGCGGCGTGCGGCGGGTGGCCATGCGGGCGAGTCTACACGCCCCCGGCCGCGCCCACGGCCGGCGCCTCGGCCCGCTCGAGCAGCTCCGCGTAGAGCGCGCGCAGCCGGTGCGCCACGGCAGACCAGGAGTAACCGCGCATGTGCGTGACGCCGGCCGCCCCGAGCGCGGCGCGCAACGGCTCGTTGCGCAGCAGCAGCTCGATCTTCTCCGCGAACGGCTCGGGGCAGCGCCACGGCACGAGGTACCCGGTGCGCCCGCCGGCGACGGTGGACGCAAGCCCGCCCACGCGGGACGCCACCACCGGCACCCCCGACGCCATCGCCTCCACGGCGACGAGCCCGAACGACTCGTAGAACGAGGGCACGACCACGAGGTCGGCTGCGTTGTAGTAGGCGGGGAGCACCTCGTGCGGCACAGCCCCGACGAAGCGCACGAAGTCGCTCACCCCGACGGACTCCGCGATCCCGCGCAACCGCGCGACCTCGGGAGCGGCCCGCTCATCGCCGCCGATGATCAGCAGCTGCACACGCGAGCGGTCCGTCATCTCCGCGAGCGCGCGCACCAGGATGTCGAGCCCCTTGAGCGGCTGGATGCGCCCGATCGCGAGCAGCACGCGCGCGTCGCGCGCGATCCCGAGCTCCGCCCGCGCCGCCGCACGGTCGCGCGGCTGGAAGCGGACGAGGTCCACCCCGAGCGGGATCACCTCCACCCGCTGCGGCGGCACGTGGTAGATCTGGCGCAGCAGCCGGCGCTCGTGGTCGGTCGCGGCCACGATGCGGTCGACGGTGTGCACGAGCCGCCGCTCGCCGTCAAGCCGCGCCGGCGTCTCGTGCTCCGAGGCGCGCGCGCGGAGCTTCACCTCGGCGAGCGTGTGGAACATCGCCACGTGGGGCACACCCCAGCGGCGCGCGAGCGTCTCGCCCGCGACCGCGGAGAGCCAGTAGTGGGCGTGGAGCAGGTCCGGCTCCGCCCGCTGGCGCTGCGCGAACTCGGCGACGCCGCGCGCGAAGGCCGCGGTGTGCGCGACCATCTCGTCCTTCTCGATCGGCGCGTCGGGCCCCGCGTGTACCTGGATCAGGCGCGCCCCGGGGGCGAACTCCCGCACCTCGGGCTCGGCCGCGTCGTCGCGTCGCGTGTAGACGTCGACCGCGACGCCGAGCCGCCCCAGCTCGGCCGCCACCGCGCGCACGTACACGTTCATGCCGCCCGTCTCGTTGCGCCCGAGGGGCGCCAGCGGCGACGTGTGCAGCGAGAGCATCGCCACCCGGCGCACGCGCGCGCCACCGACCGCGGTGCCGGCCGCCGCCTCGTCGCTCATCCCCGCCGCATCTCCCCAGTCCGCGCCCGGCCCGACCCGCTCACTGCTGGCCGATCAGGCGCAGGAACTCCTGGCGCGTCGTCGCGTCCGCCCGGAACGTGCCGCGCATCGCCGACGTCACCATGATCGAGCCCGGCTTGCGCACGCCGCGCGCCGTCATGCACAGGTGCTCCGCCTCGATGACGACGCCCACGCCTTTCGCGCCGAGCACGTGCTCGATGCACTCCGCGACCTGGGTCGTCAACCGCTCCTGCAGCTGCGGCCGCCGCGCGAAGATGTCCACCGCGCGCGCGATCTTCGAGAGCCCCACGATGCGGCCGTCGGGCAGGTACCCGACGTGCGCCTGACCGTGGAACGGGAGGAAGTGGTGTTCGCACATCGAGTAGAAGGGGATGCTCCGCAGGATCACCATCTCGTCGTGACCCTCTTCGAAGCCCACCGAGAGCACCGAGACGGGGTCCCGGTTGAGGCCGTCGAAGAGCTCCGCGTACATCGCCGCAATCCGTCGAGGGGTCTCCAGCAGCCCCTCGCGGTCCGGATCCTCGCCGAGCTGGCGGATCAACGTGCGCAGCGTCCCCAGCAGGTTCTCGTCGGCCGGGTCGATCCGACCAGTCACGCTCTCCACGGTCGTCATGCGCTCACATCCGTCCCCGCTGCCGGTGTGGTCCGGGCAACGCGTACATCGCGGTACGAGTTCCTGCGCGAGATCGAATGCTAGCACGGGGCGACCGGCGCACCCCGGCCGCGGCGGGCTAACCCCAGCCGAGCGCCTGCTCCACGGCCTCCACGCGCGCCGCCGTCTCGTGGCGCACCGCCTCGACGCCGAGCGCCGTGTCCGGGTCCTTGAGCCCGCTCCCGGTGATCACGCAGACCACGGATGCGTCGCGGAGGTCGGCCTCGCGCGCGTGCTTGAGCAGCCCCGCCACGCACGCCGCGGAGGCCGGCTCGCAGAAGACGCCCTCGCGCGCGAGCCGCCGGTAGGCGTCGAGGATCTCGGCGTCGGTCACCGCCCGAATCGCCCCGCCGGAGGCATCGCGCGCCTCGGTCGCGCCCTGCCAGGAGGCCGGGTTGCCGATGCGGATGGCGGTCGCGACCGTCTCCGGGTGCTCCACGGGGTGGCCCGCGACGAGCGGCGCCGCCCCCGCCGCCTGGAACCCCCACATGCGCGGGAGCCGCGCGGCGCGCTCGAAGCGGTAGTACTCGACGAAGCCGCGCCAGTACGCGGTGATGTTCCCCGCGTTCCCCACGGGGATGCAGAGCAGCTCGGGCGCGTCGCCGAGCTCGTCCACGATCTCGAAGGCGGCTGTCTTCTGCCCTTCGATGCGGTGCGGGTTCACGGAGTTGACGAGCGCGACGCTGTGCCGGTCGGCGAGCTCGCGCACGATGCGGAGCGCGTCGTCGAACGAGCCGTCGACCAGCACGATCTCCGCGCCGTAGACGATGCTCTGCGCGAGCTTCCCCATCGCGACGCGGCCGGCCGGCACCACCACGTACGCGCGAAGCCCGTGCAGCACGGCGTACGCCGCCGCCGAGGCGGAGGTGTTGCCGGTCGACGCGCAGATCACGGCGCGCGCGCCCTCCTCCGCGGCCTTCGCCACCGTGAGCACCATCCCGCGGTCCTTGAACGACCCGGTGGGGTTCATCGACTCGAGCTTCACGTAGAGCGCGCCGACCCCCGCCTCGCGCTCGAGGCGTGGGAGCCGGACGAGCGGCGTGCCCCCCTCACCGAGCGTGAGCCGCGGGGTCGCGGCGCTCACCGGGAGCTGCTCGCGGTAGCGGTCGAGGATGAAGCGCGTCGGCGCGGGACCGGTCGCGGTCGGGCCGGAGGTCACAGCGGGCGGCCCCCGCGCAGCTCGGCGCTCTCCTCGGAGAGCCGCACGAGCAGGTCGCGCGCGAGCCGCGCCTCGCGCTCGATCTCGTCGGCGCGGCGGCGGCCGGCCTGCTCGCCCACCTGCAGCTGGCGCCGCAGGTGGGCGATGAAGAGGAGCCGCTGCGCCTCAAGCTCCTCGCCGAGCGCGCGGAGCCGCTCCTCGAGCCCTGACTGCGCGCGCGCCAACAGCGCGCGCTCCTCGGCCGACTCCGCGAGCGCGCGGCGCGCCTGTTCGAGCTGTTCCTCCACCGCGTTGATCCGCTCCTCGGTGCGCGCCCGCGTGGCGCGCTGCTGCTCGAGCACGTCGAGCAGATCCCCCTCGCGATCGCGAATCGCGCGCAGCGCCGCGACGTCGTCGTCGAGCCGGCGCTGCTCCATGAGCAGCGTCTGCACGCGCCCCTGCAGCTCGTCGAGCTCGGCGCTCAGCCGCGGCAGCACCCCCGTCGCCCGCGCGAGCTCGTCCCCCACGTGGCGGTCGTGCTCCTGGTCCGCAGCAGCGCGCCGCTCGAGCGCACCGAGCCGCCCCTCGAGCGACTGCTCCTCCTGGTCGCGCTCCGCGAGGTCGATGGCGATGTGACGCTGGCGCTCGTCGCCGGCGGCCTGCCGCCCCTCGGAGCGGTCGAGCCGCCGCTGCAGCGACGCGATCGCGTGCAGGAGCTGCTCCTGCTGCTTGCGCTCGTGCGCCCCCGCCCGCTCCAGCCGCGCCGCGAGCTCGCGGCGGCTCGCCGCCTCCGCGCGCAGCTCCTCCTGTAGCGCCGCGACCTCCTGGCGCGCCTCCCGGGCCAGCTCCTGCCCGGCCTCGTGCCGCAGCGTCCGCCCCTGCACCGTGCCCACGGCCTCGTGCAGCGCGGCGATCGCCTCCTGCTGCGCCCGCAGCACCGCATGCAGCTGCTCTACCTCGCGGCCGAGCGCGTCCGCCCGCGCGAGCGCGCGCTGCAGCTCGTCGCCCACCCAACTCCCCGCGACCGCCGTCGCGCTGAGCGCGCCCTCCCGCGCCTCGCCACCCGGCGGGGGGCTCACCGCGCGCCCTGCCCCACCATCGGCAGCACCATCCCTACGTCGCGCACGACGTTCAGCGCCGCGATCCGGTCGAGCGCGCGCTGCAGCGGCCCGCCCTCCGCAAAGTGCGTCGTCAGCACGAGCTCGGCGGTCTCCGGCTCCTCGTCCGTCTCGAACTGGATGACCGAGGCGATGCTGACGCCGTTGTCCCCGAGCGCGCCCGCGATGCGCGCGAGCACGCCGGCCTGGTCGAGCACCCCCACGCGCAGATAGTGCCGGGCGCGGTGCTCGGCCGGCGGTCGCACCCGCACCGTCCGCCGAGCCGGCTCCGGCCGCTCCGAGCGCCCGGCCACGATGTCGCGCGCGACGTCGAGCACGTCCGCGAGCACCGCGCTCGAGGTCGGCGCGCGGCCGGCCCCCGGGCCCTCGAATACGACGCGGCCCACGAGGTCCCCCTCGATCTGGATCGCGTTGAGCACCCCGTCGACCTTTGCGAGCGGCTCGTTCGACGCGACCAGCGTCGGCTGCACCGTCGCGATCAGCTCGCGGTCCACGACGCGGCCGGTCGCGAGCAGCTTGATCGTGTAGCCGAGCTCGCGCGCATAGAGGAAGTCGCGCGCGGTGAGCGCCGTGATCCCGCGGCGCGTGATCTCCTCGGGAAGGAGCTGCACGTGGAACGCGAGCCCGCACAGGATCGCGAGCTTGTACGCCGCGTCGATCCCCTGCACGTCGTCGGTCGGGTCGGGCTCCGCGTAGCCCAGGCGCTGCGCCTCGCGCAGCACGTCGGCGTACTCCGCCCCCTGCTGCGTCATGGCGGTGAGCATGTAGTTCGTCGTGCCGTTGATGATCGCGGTCACCGAGCTGATCTCGTTCGCGAGCAGGTCGCGCCCGAGCGGGTGTACGACGGGGATGCCGCCGCCCACCGACGCCTCGTAGAGCAGCCGCACGTCGTGCTTGGCGGCCGCGGCCAGCAGCTCCGCCCCGCGCTTCGCCATGACCTCCTTGTTGGCCGTCACGACGTGCCGGCCGGAGACGAGCGCGCGCCGGATGTAGTCGAACGCGGGAAACTCGCCCCCCATCAGCTCGACGACGATCTGCGTGTGCGGATCCGCGAGCACGTCCTCGATCGACGTCGTGAGCTGCCCCTCCGCGATCCCGGGGCGGTTGCGCTCGCGGTTGCGCACGAGCACCCGCCGTAGCGCGAGCGGCGCGCCGACGTGCGATGCGTGGCGCTCGCGCCCCTGCGCGAGCGCGGCCACGAACCCGCTCCCTACGTTGCCGGCCCCCAGCAGGGCGATCCCGATCTCGCTGCTCATCCCCACCGCCCCGCTCGCCCGCGCCTCAGCGCCCGGCCACCGCACGCGACCTCAGCTCCTCCGCCCGCTCGAGGATCTGCTCGGTGATCCATCGCTGCTCGCCGCCGGAGAGGTCCTCCCGGAGATCCACCCGCTCGCGCTCGAGGTCGAGCCACTGGCGCACCTGCTGATCGACCAGCCGCCGGCGGGTGGCGTCATCGTACTCGCGATCGTTCTCCAGCCCGCTCACCCGGAAGATGTCGAAGTTGATGCCCTGCTTCACGACCTCGGAGATCTCCCCCTGTTGGAGACCGCGCACCGCCTCCTGGACGGGATCGGCGAGCAGCGCCGGCGGCTGCCAGGCGAGCTCGCGCGCCTTCTCGTCGCGCTCGACCGCGTGCTCCGCCTGGAGCTTCGCGAAGTCCGCGCCGTCGCGGAGCTGCTGCCGGATCACCTCCGCGAGTGCGAAGTCGTTCACGCGCAGCCGCGAGAGCTGAACCTGCGGTCCGCGCGTCCCGGTGGACTCGCGGAAGTGCGCCTCGAGCCGTCGGCGCAGGAGCTGCGCGCGCACGATCTCCTCGAACTCCGCGCGGCTCAGCCCGAAGCGCTGCAGGAGCCGGCGGTAGCCGCTCGCGAACGCCTCGCGCGGCGTCGGGGTGATCGACGGCGTGGGAGCGACCGACGTCGCGCCGAACGCGGGGTCGGGCGTGGGGGCCGGGGCTGGCGCGGGGGTGGCGTCGGCCCGCGGCGTCGGCGTGGGCGTCGCCGCGATCTCGGGCGGCGGCACGAGCCCGAGCTGCCGGTAGAGCTCGCGCTCGACGTCGGTCGCCGTGACCTCGCCGCCGAGGGCGGGACCGCGCGCCCGCAGGATCGCCTCGTCGATCATCAGCGCGACCGTGTCTCTCGCGAGCGCCTCGACGCCCGTCGCGCGGCCCTCGAAGAGCGCCATGTAGGCGCCGCGGCGCACCACCTCAGCGGCGGCGATCGTGCGGCCGTCGATCGTCGCCACGTGGGCGCGTGGAGGGCGGAAGCGCGTGAGGTAGACGCCGAGGGTAACGATCAGGGCGGCGGCCACGAGCGTGGCCGCCGTCCCGCTGTAGATGAGCCGGGCGCTGCGGTCGGTGTCGCCGCGACGAGCCCGCGAGCGCGACTGGACGTTCCGGCTACGCGCCAACTGCGCGATCCCTCCGACGGTCACGAACCGGGTGCGGCCGAGGGGAGTCCACCCGCAGCGGTGGGCGGCCGGCGTTCGCTCGAAGCCGACTTAGCGGCGGCCGACGCTGACGCCGGTCACCCGCACGTGCTCGGCCGTGAACGGCAGCAGCGCGATGTGCCGCGCCCGCTTCACCGCCTGGGCGACCACCCGCTGGTGCTTCGCACAGGTCGATACCTTGCGGCGCGCCTCGAGCTTGCCGCGATCGGTGACGTAGCGGCGCAGCAGCTCGACGTCCTTGTAGTCGACGACGTCGGTGCGGCGCTGGCAGAACTCACAGCCGCGCCGGCGCGCGCCGCGGCGGGGACCGCCGCCGCGCCGCGGTCGGTCATCGCGCCCGTCGTCGCCGCGCCCGGATCGCTCGTCTGCGTCGCTCGTCACTGGCTCCTCCTCCTGCGCCTGCTAGAAGGGCAGGTCGTCCGGATCGACGTCGCCGTCGGCGTCCGCGCCCACCGGGAGCCCGGGCGCGAACGCCGGCTCCTCCTGGCGCCCGCCGCCGAGGAACCGGACGTCGTCCGCGATCAGCTCGGTGGTGTAGCGCTTCTGCCCGTCCTGGCCCTCCCAGGACCGCGTCTGCATGCGCCCCTCGACGTAGACCTGCCGCCCCTTGTGCAGGTACTGCGCACAGGTCTCGGCGAGGCGGTTCCAGGTGACCACCCGGAACCACTCCGTCTCCTCGCGGCGCTCACCGCTGCTGTCGGTGAAGCGGCGCGACGTCGCCACGTTGAACGTGGTGACCGCGTTCCCGTTCGCGGTGTACCGCATCTCCGGGTCGGCGCCGAGGTTCCCGATGATCATGCACTTGTTCAGCATCGCGATCCCCCTTCGGGGGCGCCCCGGGCTACTCAGCGGTGCCGCTGGCCCGTGACCCCTCTGTCACCGGCCCTGACTCGCCGTCTGCCCCGGCGTCCGAGGTCTCTTCGCCGGTCGCAGCGTCATCAGCGCCTGCTTCCTCGGCGGGCTCCGGGGAGGTTGAGACCGCCGGCCGCTGGGAACGCGCGCGCTCGTCGTGCGTCCGCGGCCCCTGATACGGGATGATGCCACGGATGAGCAGATGCCGGATCACGCCCTCGGAAATTCGCAGGTCCGCCTCGAGCGGCGCCGTGCCCTCCGGCGGGAGCGCCAGCGTCGCGAGCACGTAGGTCCCCTCGAAGTGCCCATCGATCGGGTAGGCGAGCCGCCGGCGACCCCAGTTGTCGACCGACTTCACCTCGCCGCCGCGCGCGGTCACGCGCGCACCCACCTGCTCGATCGCCCCGAGCGCCTCCTCCGAGGTGAGACGCGGGTGCAGGATGTACATCAACTCGTAGTCGTGCACAAAAACCTCCGCTGACCCTGGTCGATGGAGGCGCGCCCGGCGTCGCCGCGACGCGCCCCGATCAGGCGGTGTGGGGGGCCCGCCGCGCGGGCCGCTCTGAGTGTACGGGGCCACCCCGCTGAGGGACAGCCCGCCGCGCGCCGCGGGCTCAGTCGCCCCGCTCGGGGATCCCGGGCGCCGGGAACGCCTCGCAGAGCGCCCGCACCTCGGCCCTCGTCCGCTCCGCGACCTTCGCGTCGCTCGGCGCGCGCAGCACTCGCCCGATCATCTCGCCGACCCTGCGCATCTCCGCCTCGCCCATGCCGCGCGAGGTGATGGCCGGCGTCCCCATCCGCACCCCCGAGCCCTGCGTCGGCGGCAGCGGATCGTAGGGGATCGTGTTCTTGTTCACGACGACGCCCGCTCGCTCGAGCGCGTCCGCCGCCTCCTGCCCGCTCAGCCCGAGCCCGCGCACGTCGACGAGCACCAGGTGCGTCTCGGTCCCGCCCGAGACGAGCCGCAGCCCGGCGCTGAGCAGCGCCTCCGCCAGAGCCTTTGCGTTCGCGACGATCTGCCGGGCGTGCTGCCGGAACTCCTCGGTCGCGGCCTCGTGCAGCATCACCGCCTTGCCCGCGATCACGTGCATCAGCGGCCCGCCCTGCGTCCCGGGGAAGACGCCGCGGTCCACCCGGCGCGCGAAGGGGCGGTCGCAGAGAATCATCCCCCCGCGCGGACCGCGCAGCGTCTTGTGCGTCGACGTCGTGATCACCTGCGCGTGCCCCACCGGCGACGGGTGCACCCCGCCCGCGACGAGCCCCGCGATGTGCGCCATGTCAGCCATCAGCAAAGAGCCCACCGCGTCGGCGACCTGGCGCGCGCGCTCGAAGTCGAACTGACGCGGGTACGCCGTCGCGCCCACCACGATCACCTTCGGCTCGTGTTGCCGCGCGGTCTCGAGCATCGCGTCGTAGTCGATCACCTCGGTCTCGCGATCGACGCCGTACGCCGCGAAGCGGTAGAGCTTCGCGCTCGCGTTCACCGGCGAGCCGTGCGTGAGATGGCCGCCTGCGTCGAGCTGCATCCCGAGCACCCGATCGCCCGGCTGCAGCAGCCCGAGATAGACGGCCATGTTCGCCTGCGCGCCCGAGTGCGGCTGTACGTTCGCGTGCTCCGCGCCGAAGAGCGCCTTCGCGCGGTCGATCGCGAGGCGCTCGACCTCGTCGATGAACTCGTTGCCGTGGTAGTAGCGCGCCCCCGCGTAGCCCTCGGCGTACTTGTTCGTGAGCACGCTGCCGACCGCCTCGATCACGGCGCGGCTCGCGTAGTTCTCGGATGGGATCATCTCGAGCACGCTGCTCTGGCGCTGCTCCTCGTGGCGGATCGCGGCGAAAACCTCGGGGTCGACCTGAGCGAGCGACGGCTGCGGTCGCGAGGCGCGGTTCGTCGATGTCGATGAGGCGGTCATCGGGGGGGGTTCCTCGAGCGTCGGGGGAGCCGGGTGGACGGCGATGGTACCGGAGGCGCCGGGTACGCGCGCCCGCCGCTGGCCCGTGCGCTCGGGTCAGCGCGCGAGCGCGCGGTCGTGCTCGGCCCAGGCCCAGTCGTTGAGCAGCATGAGCGCGCCGGCGACGAGCGTGTGGCCGCCCAGCACCACCGGCACGGGGGAGGCCTGCGCCGCGCGCACGAGCTCGCGCAGCGCCGGCTGCTCGATGGCGGCCACGTGCCCGGCGTCCGCCGCGAAGCGGTCGCCGCGCGAGCCGTGGAGGCCAAGGTGCACGAGCGCCGGCCGGATGTCGATGAACGCGGCGTGGCAGAGCTCCGGGAGCAGCTCGCCGAAGAAGCGGGCGGCGCCCACAGCCGCGATCAGCTGCCCGAGCAGCGAGCGCGCCCCGCCGTCCGCGTCGCGCCCCGCCGCCGTCATGCCGCGCTCCTCCGCGAGCACGCGCACGCGGCAGGCCGTCTCGCGCTCGAGGTACTGCCAGGCGAGCGAGCCGACGCGGCCCGCGACGAGCACCTCCGCCTCGCGGTCGGTGAAGCAGCGCGCGGCGGCCGCGAGCGGGCCGGTATCGAACGCCCAGCCCTCGAGCCGCGCGGCGAGCCGCGGGCCCGCCCGCCCCGCGAGCGCGAGCGCGGCGAGGTCGGTCGGCGAGTCGAGGTTCAGCTGCGTCTCGGTCGTCCGCGGGAGCTCGCTCACCTCCACCGCGAGCGCCTCGCGCAGCCGCCGGGGCACCGCGTTGTCGGCCGCGGGCGCCGGCTCCAGCCGAGCCAGCACGGACGCGGGCGCGAGCGCGAAGAAGTCCGACGAGAACGCGTTGTTCGTCACGCAGTGCGGCGCGCCGCCGTCGCCCGCCACCCCGTCGGCGAGCGCGACGAACTGCTCGGCGGCGAGAAGGGGGCCGCTCCCGCCCCCGAGGTAGACGAGACGCTCGATCCGGTGATCGGCGACGGCGGCCGCGAGCCGCCGACCGTAGTGGAAGGGCTCCGGGCCCGCATCCACCTCGACGGTGACGCCGGCCGGAGCCGGCGTCGCAGGCCGCGCGTCAGCGAGCAGCAGCGCCTCGCAGAAACGGCCGGTCCCGAGCGCGACTTCGAGGCTGTCGAGCGCGCTCGCCTCCAGCGCCTCGCGCATCCGACGCTCGTACGGCCCGCCGGTCATGCCGCCGAGCATCACGACGAGCGCCGGTCGGGTCATCGCGTCGGGCGGCCCGAGACGGCCGCGTGCTCGAGCTGCTCCACGCGCGCGCGCGGGCGCAGCCGCCACACGTCGGGCTCGCAGCAGAGCTGCGTGCCGTGGGCGAGGCAGCACGCGGATCCCGCGGCGGCGGCGAGCGTGAGCGCCGCGCCCCAGCCGTCGCCGCGCTTCAGCCCGAGCAGCAGCCCCGCGAGGAACGAGTCGCCCGCGCCCACCGCCGACTCCACCGCCACCTCGGGCACGTGGACGCGGAAGTCGCCGCCGTTCGTGAGCGCGATCGCCGGCTCGCCCCCGCGCGTGACCACGACGTTCGGGACGCCGTACGCGCGGATCATCTCGGCGCCCGCGATCACGGAGCCCTCGTCGTGCGCCGGCATCTCCGAGAGGCGCGCGAGCTCCTGATCGTTGAGCTTCACGAGCGCCGGCCGCGCGCCGCCCTCGAGCACCGCGCGCACGACGGGGCCGTCGGCGTCGATCGCGGAGAGCGCGCCCTCGGCCGCGGCCGCGAGGATGAGCTGCACGTAGATCGCGGGGTCGCCCGGCGGCGGGATCGAGCCCGCGATCACGACCCACGAGTCGCGCCGCAGGCGGCGTCGCAGGCGATGCAGGAACTGCGCGCGCTCGCCCTCGCTTACCTCCTCGCCGGGCCCGCTGAGCACGGTGTGCCGGTGCGTGGAGCGATCGAGGATCGTGAGGTTTGTGCGCGTCTCGCCGGGGATGTAGACGAAGTCGCAACCGATGCCGGAGTCGCGCAACTGGTCCTCGATCATGCGGCCGAGATCGCCCACGCCGAAGCCCATCGCGATCGGCTCGTAGTGCAGCTCCTTGAGCACGCGCGCGACGTTGATGCCCTTGCCGCCGATGTCGAAGCGGCTCGCGAGGACGCGGTTCGAGTCGCCGACCACGAGACGATCGACCTCGATCGTCTGGTCGATCGCGGGGTTGAGGGTCACGGTGATGATCACGGAGGCCTCCGGGTACGGAGAAGCCGTACCCATCGATCATACGTCCGGCCCGCGCCGCGCGCGTCAAGGCCGGGGCTCACGTCGCTAGTCCTCGCGCGCGAGCGCGAGTCCGTACACCCGCGTCGCGCCGGCCGCGCGCAGAGCCTCGGCCGCCGCGCCGAGCGTGGCGCCGGTGGTCGTCACGTCGTCCACCACGAGCACGCGCGCCGGGGCCACGCCCCGCGCGGAGAAGGCGCCCGCGAGGTTCGCCGCCCGCGCCGCCGCGCCGAGCGTGGACTGCGGCGCGGTGTCGCGGTCGCGGCGCAGGAGGGGCTCGAGCGGGCGGCCGAGCGCGCCCGCCACCGTGCGCGCGGCCACATCCGCCTGGTTGAAGCCGCGTCGGCGCTCGCGCCGCGGCGCGAGCGGGACCGGGACCACGGCCTGTACGTCCCAGCCGGGCGGCACGCAGGCCGCCGCCGCGCGCGCCAGTGGTGGGAGCAGCGCGGTCACCCCGCCGAACTTCGCCTCGAGGATCGCCCCCCGCGCCGCGCCGTCGAATCGAAACGGCGCGCGCAGCGCGTCCACGCCGGTCAGGAGCGGCGCCTCTCCCACGCAGCGCACGCAGAGCGCCGGCTCGCCGGGCCGCCAGCAACGCGGGCAGCGGGCCCCGGCGGCGCGTGGGAGCGCCTCCACACACTCTTCGTGCAGCGCCGCGCCGAAGCCCCCGCACACCACGCAGCGCTGCGGCAGCAGCAGCTCGGCTACCCCGCCCGCCAGCCGGCCGAGCCACGCGCTCGTCACCCGGCACCCCCCCCGATGCGCCCCCGGCGATCGATTCTCCTCGCGTCGGGGGGCCGCGCAGAGGGGCCCCCGCAGATCGATGGGCTACGATGCCGCCCCATGGCGGGCGAACCACCCAGCGCGTCCCCGGATGCCGCGGCGGCCGCGAGCCCGCCCGTCGCGTCCAAAGCCAGCCCCACGCTCCCCGTCACGCGCCCCGCCGTCCGTCCCTGGGCGGGCGGCGCGCTCGCCTCGCGCGACTTCCGGCTGCTGCTCGTGATGCAGCTCGCCTCGGGCGTGCGCCAGCCGATGCTCTTCTTCGCCCAGGCCTGGTACGTCAACCTCGCCGCCCCACCCTCGCAGCGCGTCGTGCTCCTCGGGCTGCTCGGCGCCATCCGCGGCGCGGTCTTCCTCGCGTACGCGCTCGTCGGCGGCGCCGTCGCCGACCGCTTCCCGCGCCGGCGCACGCTGGTCGCGAGCCACGCCGTCGCGGTCCTGCTCTCCAGCGGGATCGCGCTGCTGCTCTACGTCCCCGCGGTCGCGCGCGGCGAGGGCCCGTGGCTCTGGGCGATGTTCCCGCTCTTCGCCTCGTTCGGTCTCATCACCGGCCAGGACCAGCCCACGCGCACCGCGATGGTGCGCGACGCCGTCCCCACCGTCGCGCTCACGAGCGCCGTCACCCTCCACCAGTTCGCGATGTCGCTCGCGTTCATCCCCGCCGCGCCGCTCGTCGGCTGGATGCTCGACGAGCTCGGCGTCGCGACGACCTACCTGCTCTCGGGGCTCGGGCACCTCATCGTGATCGGCGCCGCCTTCGCGATGCGCTCCCCGGACGTCGTAGCGGATCCCGGCGCGCGGGGCGAGTCGGTCTGGTCGAACCTGCGCGCGGGGTTCGGCGTGGTGCGCGAGGACCCCGTCGTGCGCTGGACGATCTACCTGACCTGGCTCGTGCTTGCGGCGGGGATGAGCGTCATGAGCGTCTTGATCGCCGCCTGGGTGCACGACGTGCTCGGGCTCGACGCCTCGGGCTGGGGCTGGATGGCGCTGTTCTGGGGGATCGGCGGCATCCTCGCCTCCGGCTGGCTCGCCTGGCAGGGCGAGTACGGGCGCAAGGGGCAACTTTTCCTCGGCGCCTCCGCGCTGATGGGGACCTCCGTGCTTGCCTTCGGGCTCAGCCGGTCGATCGCGCCCGCGTTCCTCTTCAACGGGCTCGCCGGGCTCGCGAACGCCCTCGTGCTCACCGTCGGCATCGCGATCGTGCAGCAGGCGGTGCCGAACCGGCTACTCGGGCGGGTCACCGCGCTGCTCATGCTCTCGCAGGGGATCATGCAACTCACCGGGCTGCTCGTCGGCGCCGCGGGGCAGCTGCTCGGGCTCTCCGCGATCTACCCGGCCGCGGGGATCGCGATCCTCGTCTTCACGCTGCTCACCGCGCTGCGCCAGCGCCCCCTGCGGACGGCGGCCTGAGCACGGGCCCCCGCCTATACTGGACACTCACGACTCCCGCGGCCCGCGGCGGCCGCCAGCCACTCGGAGCTCGCGCGTGCAGGTCAGGGTCCGCCTCTTCGCCGGCCTCCGCGACATCGTCGGCGGCGACATCACCGAGCGCTTCGAGGCAGAGCGCGTCACGGTCGCCGACCTGCGCACGCGGCTCGAGGAGTCGCAGCCGCGGCTGAAGCCGTTCCTGACCGGCGTCGCGATCGCCGTGAACGAGGACTACATCCTCGAGGACACGCAGGAGCTGAAGGACGGCGACACCGTCGCGCTCGTGCCCCCGATCGCCGGCGGCGGCAACGAGACCCCGCCCTTCCGCGTGACCGCGGAGCCGCTGCAGCCGCGCGCGCTGCGCGACGCCGTGATCACCCCGGCGAGCGGCGCGGCCGTGGTGTTCGAGGGCGTCGTGCGCAACCACCACGAGGGGCGCGCCGTGATCCGGCTCGAGTACGAGGCCTACGCGGAGATGGCGGAGCGCCAGTTGCGCGCGGTCGCCGAGGAGGTGCTCGCGGAGTACCGCGATCGCGAGGTGCACGCGATCGCCGCGCACCACCGCGTCGGCTCGCTCGAGGTCGGCGAGACCTCGCTCGTGGTCGCCGTCTCCGCCGCGCACCGCGAGGACGCCTTCGCCGCGGCGCTGCGCACCGTCGACCGTATCAAGGAGACGGTGCCCGTCTGGAAGAAGGAGTTCGGCCCGGACGGCAGCCGCTGGCAGGAGGGCGTGCCGCCGAAGCCGACGCCGCGCTAGCCGGGGCCGCCCGCCCGCGCCACCGCGACGAACATGTCCGCGCCCGCGACCGTCTTCTGCCGCCGCTGCGGCGCTGCGCTCGGCGCCTTCCTCCCGCGCGACGCGGGCCACGCTTCCTGCCGCGCGTGCCGCGCGGTCGAGTTCCGCAACGCGATCCCCGTCGCCGGCGTGCTGATCGTGCGCGCGGGGCGTGTGCTGCTCGTGCGCCGGAGCGCGGCGATGCAGCGCGCCCCCGGCCGCTGGGCCTACCCCGGCGGCTTCGTCGAGACCGGCGAGCGCGCCGAGGACGCTGCGCTGCGCGAGACTCGCGAGGAGGTGGGGCTCGCCGCGCGCATCACCGGGATCGTGGGGATGCCGCACACGCTCCGCGACCCGCACCACCTCGTGATCGCGTTTCGGGGGGAGGCGCAGGGCGAGCCGGCCGCGGGCGACGAGGTCGACGAGGCGCGCTGGTTCGCGCCGGCGGAGATCCCGTGGGACGAGATCGCGTTTCCGTCGACCGAGGTGGCGCTGCGCGCGCTCGTCGCGGAGGGGCTCGACGCACCCCCCGCGCACCCGCACACGCCCGACCCGCTGCTCGCGACGCCGCCGCCATCGCCGCCCGCCCACTGCGCGGCGT
>VGNK01000025.1 GCA_016866055.1 Chloroflexota bacterium
GTGGGCGCGCGTGGCTGCGCATGATCCGATCGCGCGACTTCTTCGCGGTCGCGTGGGTCACGATGTCCGTCTTCTTCACGCGCACCGCGTCGCGGCAGACGCTCGTGCCGGTGATGGCGGCGGCTCGCCTGGGCATCTCCGCGGGGGCGCTGGGCGCCGTGTTCACGATGATGTCGCTCGTCAACATGTTCCTGATCGCGCCCGCCGCCGTGATCGCCGATCGGTGGGGACGCAAGTGGGCGATCGTGCCCTCGGGGCTGCTCGTCGCGCTCTCGCTGGTGATGATGGCGAACGCCAACGGCTGGGCGCTCTTCCTCGCCGCCGCGGTGTTGATGGCCGTGGCGACCGGGGTCGCTGGACCGGCCCCCGCCGCCTACGCCGCCGACATCGCGCCGCCCGAGCTGCGCGGGCTGGCGATGGGCCTCTACCGCTCTTCGGGCGACGTGGGCTTCCTGATCGGGCCGCCGCTCCTGGGCGCGATCGCCGACGCCACCTCGTACGGATGGGGCTTCGGGGCGAACGCGCTCCTGATCGGGGCGGCGTCGCTCTTCTTCCTCGTCGCCGCGCGCGAGACCATGGGGCGCGGCGCGGCGCGGCCGGCGCGCGCCTAGCCGGTGCCGCTCCCGGCCGGCGCCGGCGGCGTCGGGCGGTCCCACCCGATCGTCCGCAGCACCTCCGCTTCGCGCTCGGACGGCAGCCGCAGGAAGAGCGCCGTCGCCTCCGCGACGCGCTCGCCGCTCGCGGTGTCGAGCTCCGCCTCCACCTCGATCCGACGCCCGCGCATGCGCCGCACGCGGCCGCGCACCACGAGCGCCTCCTCGGGCGCGGCCGCGCGCCGGTAGCGGATCTCCATCTTCGCCGTGACGCCGAGCGTGAGCGACCGGCCGTACATCGCCCACGCCATCGCCTCGTCGAGCAGCGTCACCAGCACGCCGCCGTGCAGCACGCCGGGGAAGCCCACGTCCTCCGGCCGGGGCGCGTACGCGGCGACCACGACGTCACCCTCGCGATGGAAGCGCAGGTGCAGGCCGATCGGGTTCGCGCGGCCGCACGCGAAGCAGTACTGATCGTAGAGCGCGGGGTCGAACTCCCCCACCGGCGGCTCGGCCGAGAACGCGGGCACGCGCGACGCGTCAGCCGAGCGGGACCGTCGCGGTGCCGGTGAGCAGCACCTCCCCGCCCTCGGCCTCGCAGGAGACGTCGTACGTCGCGACGCCGTCCGCGACCCCCCGCGCGCGCGCGCGCGCCGTGACCGTGACCGGCGGGACCGCCGGCGCGCGCCAGCGCACGCGGAGCGTCCCGCCGGTCGCCCAGCGCTCCCCGAACGCAGCGGTCATCCCCTCCGAGACGAGCGCGAGCACGAGCATGCCGTGCGCGATCGGGCGGCCGAACTGGCTCGCGAGCGCCTCTCGCGAGTCGCGGTGGATCGGGTTGGGGTCGCGCGCCGCGGCTGCGTAGCGGTCGACGCGAGGCTGGTCGAGGTGGCGCGCCACCGGGGCGACCTCCGGCGCCCCGGCCGTCGTCCGCTCGGCGCTCACCCCCTCGCCTCCCCCGGCGGCGGCACGAGCACCGTCGTGCGGCTGGTGCCCACCTCCTCGCCGCCGGCGCGCCAGACGCCATCGAGCGCGAGGACCACGGCGCCCCCCCGCTCGGAGCGCGCGCCCACCTCGACGCCGACCTCGACCGGCTCGTCGTGGGCGAGCGGCCGCCGGAACTCGTGCTCCTGGCCCGTATGCAGGATCCCCGCCGGCAGCTCGACGCGCTCCATCAGCCCCGCGAGCGCGAAGGCGCCGAGCGCGAGCGGCGGCACGAGCGTCGACCAGAGCGCGCAGCGCTCGCCCGTCGCCTCGAGGTACGCGGCGACGTCCGCGGACGAGATGTGCAGCGTGAACGGCGGGAGCGCGTCGCCGCGGCGCAGCCCCGCGAGCGAGGGCCGCGGCGCTTCGGTCACGCGCCGCGGGCGCGCGCCACCGCCGACGGCGTCCCCGGCTCGAGCGCGTCGACGGACCCGCGCAGGTGCGAGCGCCCCCACGCCGCGAGCGGCTGCAGCGCGCGCCCGAGCTCCTCGCCGCGCTCGGTCAGCCCATACTCGACCCACGGCGGCATCGTGGCGACGATGCGCCGCGAGACGATCCCGAGCTCCTCGAGCGCCTTCAGCCGATCGCGCAGCGTGCGCGAGTTGCAGCCCCCGACCTCGGCGGCGAGTTCGTTGAAGCGGAGTTTCCCCTCCATCAGCTGGTAGACGATGTGCGGCACCCACTTCTGCCCGACCAGCGCGAGCGTCGCGCGGACCGGACAGTAGTCGCCCTCGGGGGTGCAGCTGAGCTTCGGCTCCATCGCGGGACCTACCTGATGTGCGCGGCCACCTGGGAATGGTCGCGCGCGCTCGGGATCGCGTTCTTGATGTAGTAGGCGACCTTGCCCTCGCGGTCGATCACCACCGTCGCGCGCTCGGCGGCGGCGGCGGCCTCGTTCCAGGTGTCGTACTTGCGAGCAACCTCGCCCTTCAGGTCGGCGAGCAGGGAGTGCTTGAAGCCCTCCTTCTCCTTGAACGCCCGGTGCGCGAAGACCGAGTCCCGGCTGATCCCGTACACCCTCGCCCCCGCGTCCATCCACGACGAGTAGTTGTCGCGGATCTCGCAGTGCTCCCTGGTGCAGATGCCCGAGAAGTCGAACGGGTAGAAGACGAGCACGACGGGCGCGCCGCGCAGCTGCGAGAGCGTCACGTCCTGACCGCTCTCATCCCGGAGCGTGAAGTCCGGTGCCTCCTGGCCTACCGCGATCGCCATCGGTCCCCCCCCTCAGGAGCCCGCCCGGCAACCCGGCCGTCCGCGAGACCCCGCCACCGCCGTGATGCTCGGTCCCGAGTGTAGCAGCGGCCTCACCGCGAGCCATCGCGGGCAAGCGCGGGGCGTCTGGCTCGGCGCTACCACTCCCCCGACGCGAGGTACGCGTGGATCGCGGCGGCCGCGCGCTGGCCGTCCGCGAGCGCGGTGACCACGAGGTCCGCGCCGTTCACGTTGTCGCCCCCCGCGAACACCCCGCGCACGCTCGTCTTCATCGTCTGGGGATCGACCACGAGCCGGTCCCAGCGGTCGCGCACGACGTCCGCCGCGATCTCCCCCCACGCGGGGTCGACGTTGTACCCGACGGCCACCACGACCGCGTCCGCCTCGAGGTCGAACTCGGAGCCCGGCTCCGGCAGCGGCCGCGCCCGACCGGTGTCGTCGCGCTCGCCGAGCCGCATGCGCTGGCAGCGCAGCCCGCGCGCGCGGCCGGCGTCGTCGACGAGCACCGCGAGCGGCGAGGTTAGGTAGAGGAACTCCACCCCCTCCTCCGCGGCGTGGTGGCGCTCCTCCGCCCGCCCCTGCATCTCCGCCTCGGTGCGCCGGTAGATCAGCGTCACGTGCTCGGCCCCGAGTCGCACCGCCGAGCGTACGCAGTCCATCGAGGTGTCGCCGCCGCCGATCACGACCACGCGCCGCACCTCCGGGAGCGGCGGCTGCGCATGCGCGCCGAGCTGCTCGGGCGCGAGGTTCGCGCGCACGAGGAACGGGGTCGCGAGGTGCACGCCGGGCGCGTCCTCGTTGGGGATCAACACGCGCGCCCCCACCGGCGCCCCGAAGCCGAGGAAGATCGCGTGGAACGAGCGGCGCAGCTCGTCCCAGGGGACGTCGCGCCCGACCTCCACGCCGCAGCGGACCTCGACGCCGAGCGACGCGAGCTCCGCGAACGTGCGCGCCACCGCCGGCTTGTTCTGCTTGAAGTTCGGGATGCCGTACAGCAGGATGCCGCCCGGCTCGGGCCACGCCTCGAAGACCACGATCGCGTGGCCGACGAGCGCGAGCCGCTCCGCGACCGCGATCCCGGCGGGGCCGCTGCCGACGACGGCGACGCGCTTGCCCGTCGGTGGGGCGGGCGCGGGTAGCAGGCGTCCACCGTGGGCGCGCTGCCACTCCGTTGCGAACGTCTCGAGCTTCCCGATCGCCACGGGAAGCGCGTTCTTGCCGACCACGCAGTGCCCCTCGCAGAGGCGCTCCTGCGGGCAGAGGCGGCCGCACATCTCGGGGAGCTCGTTCGTCTCGCGGAACACGTTCGCCGCGCCGTCGAAGTCGCCGCGCTCGAGCAGCCAGAGCGCGCCGGGGATGTCATTGTGCGCGGGGCAGGCGCGCTGGCACGGCGCCGCGGGACACTGGATGCAGCGCGTCGCTTCGCGCTT
Source organism: Chloroflexota bacterium (assembly GCA_016866055.1). Taxonomy (GTDB): domain Bacteria; phylum Chloroflexota; class Dehalococcoidia; order UBA2979; family UBA2979; genus VGNK01. The sequence goes on from VGNK01000025.1 coordinate 4,220, forward strand.
CGCAGTCTCCGCGTCGAAGAGCGAGAAGACCTCGTCCCAGTTGCGGACGCGCTGCTCCGCGGGCTGCTTGGGCGGACGCTGGGCGGGGATCCGCAGCCGGGCCCTGCGGTCGATCTCCGCGGGGTCCGGCTTGCGCCTCGCCGACGTCGACGTCGCTGGATCGCTCGCCACGATTCCAGACTAGGCGAGGTGCGGGCGCCCGCTCAAACCGGTCGGCGGACCGGATCAGGCCGCGGCGCCGCCCAACGCCCGAGCGCCGCGCCGCCCCCGCCAGGACTGCACCAGGAGCGCCCCGAGGAAGATCACGGTCGCGACCATCACGATCGCGGGGCTCGTGGCCACGCTCGCGTGGTACGAGAGCTGGAGCCCCGCCAGCGAGGCGATGAGCGCGAGCGCGACCGCGATCGCCATGATCCGCACGAGCCGCCCGGAGAGCAGCGCGGCCGTCGCCGCGGGCACGATCAGCATCGCGTTGACGAGCACGATCCCGATGGCCTTCAGGGCGACCACGACCGCCACCGCGATCAGCACGAGCAGCGCGTACTGGAACGTGCGGGTCGCCACCCCCGCGGTCGCCGCCATCGCCGGGTCGTAGGACACGAAGAGCAGCTCGCGGTAGAAGGCCGCGACGAAGAGCAGGACGCCGGCTCCGAGGAGCGACGCCCCAACGACGTCGGAGCGGGAGACGCCGAGGATGTTCCCGAAGACGAAGGAGAAGAGGTCGGGTGTGTAGGAGGCGCGACGCGAGATCACGAGCACGCCGAGCGCGAACATCGCAACGAAGACGATCCCGATCGCGGTGTCATAGGAGACGCGCGCCCGCTCGCGCGCCCACCCCACCCCGACCGCGGTCACCACTGCCGCGACCAGCGCTCCGAGGCTCACGTTCGCGCCGGCGGTGAACGCGACGGCGACGCCCGCCAGCGTGGAGTGCGCAAACGCGTCGCCGGAGAACGCGAGTCCCTTGTGGACGACGAACGCCCCCACCACGCCACCCACGACGCTGATCACGACGAGGACGACGAGCGCCCGTTGCATGAAGGCGAACTCGTAGGGCTCCAGCAGCCATCCGAGCGCGTCGATCACGGGGGCGTTCCGACCGAGCGGCGTGCGTCGCCTCCTCCGGACGCAGGCGCGAGCGGGAACATCAGCAGGTGCCGCTCGAAGGTCTTCGCAAGCACCGCCTCCGTGAGCACCTCGTTCGGGTGCCCGGAGGCGATCACGGTCCGGTTGAGGCACGCCGCCTCGTCGCACGAGTTCGCCACGCACGAGAGATCGTGCGTGGCGACGAGCACGCTCAGCCCCTCGCTCGCGAGGCCGTCGAGGATCGCCACGAGATCGTGCTGCACCGCGGCGTCGAGACCGGCGAACGGCTCGTCGAGCAGCAGCAGCCGCGCACCGCGCGCGATTGCACGCGCGACCAGCACGCGCCGCCGTTGACCCCCCGAGAGCTTCCCCACCTGCCGGTCCGCGACGTCCGCCATCTGGACGCGCTCGAGCGCCTCCCGGGCCGCGGCGCGGTCACCGCGCGACCAGCGCGCGAACGGGCGCAAGCCGTGATAGCGGCCCATGAGGACGACGTCCGACACCGTGACCGGGAACTCCCAGTCCACCTCCTCGATCTGCGGCATGTACGCGATGTCGTCGCGCGCGTCGCGGATCGGGCGCCCGAACGCGCGCACCTCGCCGCGCCACGGCTTGACGAGCCCGAGGATCGCCTTGAACAGCGTCGACTTCCCCGCGCCGTTGGGCCCGATCAGCCCGACGAGCTCGCCGACCGGCACCCGCAGGTTCACGCCCTCGATCGCGGGCACCATCCCATCGTAGCCGGCCCAGAGGTCGCTCACCTCGAGCGCGTACTGCCGGTGGGCGTGCTCCGGCGGGAGCGGCTCGCGCGCCGGCACGTGCTCGGGTGAGGCCGCCACCCGGGTCGGTTCGTCTCGCTGCATCATTCGCGCCGTCCGCCCCTCGCGCCCGTCCGCAGTCTAGACGCCGCGCTAGCGCCCGAGCCCGTCCACGAGCGCGCGCGCGTTCGCGCGCATCATCGCCTCGTAGCTCTCCGCGCCGGGACCCAGCGACTCGTGGAGCGGGAGCACGCGCGCGCCGCTATCCGCCGCGATCGCCTCGAGTACCTGCGAGCTGAGCGTGGCCACGGCGTACACCGCCGGGATGCGCTCGCGCCGGATCAGCTCGACGATCTCGGCCACCTGGCGCGTGCTCGCCTGCTTGTTCGGGTTGGCCGGCAGCACGCTCGCGACCACCGTGAACCCGTACGCCTTCCCCAGGTACGCGAATGCGTCGTGGAAGACGACGATCTTCCGGCGCGCGGCCGGCACAGCCTCGATCTGCGCTCGGATCTCACCGTCGAGCGCGCGGAGCTCGGCGATGAATGCCGCCGCGCGCTCGCGATAGCCGTCCGCCCGCGACGCGTCGACGGCGACGAGCGCGTCCCGGATGCGCTCGACGTACGACACGGCGTGCGCGACATCGAGCCAGAAGTGCGGGTCGCCCTCGGCCACCATCAGCCGCTCCTCGCCCGCCAGGCGCTCGGCCAGCTCCTTGCCGTGCTCTTCGTCCTCGTGCTCTTCGTCCTCGTGCGCTTCGTCCTGGCCTCGGCCGGGCACCAGCCCGAGTACTGCACCAACGATGCGCGAGAGTGTCGATTGCTCGCGGCCCTCCCTGGAATCGTGTCGCGTCTCTGTCCCATCCTCGTGGCGGCCGCCGGCCAGCGGCTCGAGCCCGGCGGCGGCGACTACGATCGGCACACCCGACCGACGGTTCGCGACGACGAGCTTCAGGATCGACTCCTCGAGCCCGTAGCCGTTCACGACGAGCAACTGCGCGCGCGCGATGCGCTTCGCGATGTCGGGATTGGGCTCGAACGAGTGGGCGTCGACGCCGGGCGGGATGATCGACGTCACCGAGACGTCCTCGCCCGCAACCTGCCGCGCGAACTCGGCGAGGAGCGCGGTCGAGGCGACGACCCGCGGGGCGCCATCGGCCGCCCCGTCGGACGACCCGCTGCACGCAAGGAACGCCACCGACGCGACGAGGGCGACCGCGGCTCCGGGCCGACGCCGGCGCGCCACCGCCACGAGCAGCCTGCCGGCGGTCGCGAGGGGAAGCGCGCGAGCCCGTCCGGGCATGCCCCCACACCTCTCCAGTTGGGACTTGTACCAGCCCACGATCGCGTTCACGAAATCCTGCGGTCCGGGCATGCCCCCACGCCTCTCCAGCTGAGACTCGGTATCGGTCGCAAAATGATACTGAGTCCCAACCTGCGACGCCAGCGGCGTGGCGCGCCGTCCGCCGATCCCGCAAGATGCCCGCGCACCTGCGAGGAGGTCGGCGATGAGCGCCAGCATCGGGCTCGGGATCGCGCAGTACCCGTTCTCGCGCACGAAGGGGTTCTGGCGCTGGATCGAGCAGTGCGAGCGCGGGGACGTCGACTCGATCTGGCAGACCGACCGGCTCGTCTCCTCGCAGCCGATGCTCGAGCCGATGAGCCTGATGGCGGCGCTCGCCGGCGGCACCGAGCGGTTGCAGTTCGGGATGAACGTGGTCGTGCTGCCGCTGCGCGACCCGCTCCTCCTCGCGAAGCAGTGCGCGACGATCGACTTCCTGAGCGACGGGCGGCTGATCCCCGCCTTCGGCGTGGGTGGGGACGCGATCCCCGAGTGGGCCGCCGTGGGGCGATCGAAGGCGCACCGCGGCGGGATCGCCGACGAGATGATCGCGATCATGACGCGTCTCTGGGAGGGCGAGGAGGTCACGTTCGCGGGCGAGCACTTCCGCTACACGCGTGCGCGGATCGCGCCGCTCCCGGTGCGCCGTCCGATGCCGCTGTGGATCGGCGGCAGCTCGCGCGCTGCGATCCGCCGGACCGCGCGGCTCGGCACCGGCTGGCTCTCCGGGATCGCCTCACCGGCGCGCGTCGGCCCCGTGGTCGCGGCAATCCGTGAAGAGGCCGAGCGCGCGGGCCGAGCGATCGAGCCCGATCACTACGGCGCCGGCTTCCCGTTCCGCTTCGGCTCGTGGCACGAGCCGTTCGTCGAGCAGGCGGCGCGCGGGATGGCGCGCTTCCCCGAGGTCGACGACCCCCGCGACTACCTCGCCGTCGGCGACGCGCGCACGATCCTCGATCGCCTCGACGACTACCGCCGTGCCGGTGTCTCGAAGTTCGTGCTCCGCCCGCTCGCGGCGAGCGAGGATGACGTGTTCGCGCAGACGCAGCGGCTCATCGAGGAGGTGATCCCTGCGGTCCACGTCCGCGCGCCGGCCTGAGGCGTGAGTCCCCTCAGGCCCCCACGAGGGCGGCGCGGCAGCGGACGCAGCGTCCGTAGAGCTCGAGCCGGTGCGACTCGATAGCGAAGCCCGTGCGGCGGCCCAGCTCCTCGAGCAGGTCCTCGATGTCGTGCGAACTGAAGTCGCTCACGTTCCCGCAGTCCGAGCAGACGACGTGGTGGTGGTGCCCGCCGCTCGTGAGGCGGTAGGCGACGGCGCCGTCGTCCAGCACGACCTGGCAGACGAGACCGAGCTCCTGCGTGAGTCGAAGCGTGCGGAAGACGGTCGCGCGACCGACGCCCCGCGAGGCAACGACGACCTGCTCGGCCGTGAAGTGGTCGCCGAGCCGCTCCATCGCCTCGAGCACGTGGCGACGGGGCGCGGTCAGGCGGTGCCCGCCGCGGACGAGGCCGCGCTCCAGCGAGTCGGACGCATCCATCGATCGCATCGTCGGCGCGGCGCGCGGCCGGTGTCAATGGAGCCGGCTTCGGGCACAATGGGGCCGTGATCCCGCATCGGTGGCGAATTCTCCTCTGGGCGTTGATGCTCACCGTCGTGGCGTTCCTCGCGTGGACGGCGCGGGGCGCGCTGCTCCCCTTCGCCTTCGGCGGCGTGCTCGCGTACGCGCTCACCCCCGTCGTCGACCTGCTCGCCTCGGTCATCCCCGCGCGCACCCACCGCGCAGACGTGCTGCGGCGCGGGGCGGTCGTGTTCGCGCTCTACGTCGCAGTCGCGGCTGCGCTGGTGGGAGCGGGCGCGCTGCTCGTGCCACTCGCTGTCGATCAGACGGTGCACTTCGTCGACGAGCTGCCGCAGCTCGTGCGCAGCGCGCGCGAGGAGACCGACACGTGGCTGCGCGCGTACCGGGACCGCGTCCCCGCCGGCGTGCAGGAGCGCGTCGACATCATCGTGAAGGACGGCTCGAGCGCCGCGGCAGCCACCATCGCCTCGTGGATGCGTGGCTCGGTGTCGTTCGTGACGCAGACGATCACCGTCCTCGTCACGTTCATCGTGGTGCCGTTCTGGATGTTCTGGGCGCTGCGGGACCGCCACTTCGTTGCGCGCAACTTCATGAACGCGGTGCCGCAGACGCTGCGGCCGGACGTCGAGAACATCCTGACCATCGCGGACCGGCTCGTCGGCCGCTACATCCGGGGCCAGCTGCTGCTCGGGCTGGTCGTCGGGCTGGCGGTGGGGCTGGGGTTGTCGCTGCTGGGGGTGCAGCTGTCGCTGGCGCTCGGCGTGTGGGCGGGCATCACCGAGCTGATCCCGATCGTTGGCCCGTGGATCGGCGCGGTCCCCGGGCTGCTCATCGTGCTCGCCACCGACCCGGAGCTCTTCGTGTGGGTGGCGCTGCTCTACCTTGCGGTGCAACAGCTCGAGAACAACCTGCTCGTCCCGCGCATCCAAGGGCAGGCCGTCGACATCCACCCGGCGATGGTGATCCTGCTCCTGGTCGTGGGCGGCGCGGCGTTCGGGTTCCTCGGGCTGCTTGTGATCGTGCCGCTCACCGCGATCCTGCGCGAGATCTTCTGGTACATCGACCGGCGGCTGCGAGGGGAAGTGCCGCGCGACGCCTTCACGCTCAGCCTCGTCGGCCGTCAGCGCCGGGTCGCGGAGGAGCGCCGGCGTGCCTCGGCGCGTCGCGCCGCGCAGTCCGCCACCGGCGTCGCCGAGCCGACCGTCACGGTGCCAGCACCGGGTCCGGCGGCGGGCGAGCACACCTCGTCGGGCGGGAGCTAAGGGGCGCCGCGTTCAGCGCCGCAGGATCGTCGCCTGCAGGACGACCGGGCCCTCGACGCTCTGCGACTCGCCGCTGGCGCTCGCGACGATGTAGACACGCACGGGCTGATCCGAGCCGCGCGTGCGCAGCACCACCTGCACGTTGCCCGAGCCGTCGGGGACGAAGGTCGCCGAGGCCATCAGCTGCGAGAACCCGTCATCCATCCAGACGCGGTAGACCGAGCCCACCGGGAGCTGGGGCAGGCCGCGTGCGACGATCACCGCCGCGTCGGCGGCGGCGCTCCGCAGGTAGCGACCACCGGCGCCGTGGCCGTACAGCGTCGGTTCGAGGTTCGTGGACTCCACCTCGGGGTCCGTCTGGACCGCCGTGATCACCTGCTGGTCCTGCAGCGCCGTGGCGATCTGCAGCGCGAGCGAGCGCGAGCCCGCGGCGCCCGGCTGGCCGCCGTCGATCGCGTCGAGTCGCTTCGCCGCGGACTGGACGAGCACGCGCAGCGCGGCCGACTCCGCGCGCAGCTCGCCGACGGTGGCGCGCAGGCTCAGTCCCCATCCCACCGCGACCACGGCGATCGCGAGGGCCGCCGCGGCGGGCAGCACGCGACGGAGCCGTGGCCAGCGCAGGCGACGCCCGCGCGCCTCGCGCCTGGCCGCCGCCAGCACGCGCTGGCGCAGTTGCGGGTCCGCGCGGCGCATGGGCACCGACAGCGCGATCAGCTCGACCAGTTCGTGGTAGCGCGCCAGGTCCTCGGCCGCGGTGGAGTCGGTGGCGACGAGGCTCTCGACGTCCGTCGCGTCGGGCGCGCTCAACGTACCCAGCGCGTAGCCGGCGAGGAGCTCTTCGCGTTCGTCGGGCCTCACCCGGGGCCGCCGTTCTCCGCTTCGTCCAGCACCTCAGCGAGCGCCTCGCGCAGCCTCTGCATGCCGAGCCGCACCCGCGTCTTCACCGTCCCCAGCGGATCGCCCGTGCGCTCCGCGATCTCGACCTGCGTGAGCCCGCTGAAGTACGCCAGCTCCAGGACCCGTCGCTGTGGCGGCGGCAGCCGCGTCATCGCGTCGCGCACCGCCCGGCGCCGCTCCTCGAGCACCAGCCCGAGCTCGGGGTCGTCGCCGAGGTCCTGCGAGGCGAGCTGCAGCGTGGGTTCCTCCTCCTGGTCCTCCAGCCGACGGCGGCGCGTGACACGCCGCAGCTCGTCCAGCGCGCGGTTGCGCGTGACCGACATCAGCCAACTGATGAAGCGACCGCGCGCCGGGTCGTAGGAGGAGGGCCCGCGCCAGAGGCGCAGGAAGACCTCCTGGACCACGTCCTCGGCCAGCTGCCGGTCGTTCAGCACGCGCAGGCCGACCGAAAAGACGAGCGCCGAGTAGCGGTCGTAGACCTGCTCGAGCGCGTCGATCCCGCCGGTGCCCATGCGCGCCATCAACTCCTCGTCGGGAGGCGAGAGCTCCCGCGAGCGCGCCGTGCCGCCGTCTGCTCTGGTTACGTCGCGCCCGCGCGCCCGGATTCCCGCCAGGGGGAGCGGGTTCGGAAGCGACGCATCCGCGCGCGGCTCGGGGACGAGCGTCTCACGCACTGCGTACCTCCGATGGCCGGTCGGGGGAGCAGGCCCTCCGATTGTACGCTCCCGTTAGACGGCGAGGCCCGTGCTGAACAGGAGCCCCCGCGCCAGCACCTCGCCCGCCAGCACGGCGCCGAGGGCGATGTAGAGGAGCCCGGTCGCAGACATCATGCCCCTGATGCGCGCCGCGCGCCACGCGAGCCAGGCCAGGAGCGTCGGGAAGAGCAGCCCGACCGAGATGCGCAGCCAGAACGCCGGGTTCTGGACGAGCCCCACCCCGAACCCCTCCGAGAGGGGCACCTCGCGCGCCGGGAGCACGCTCCCCGCGAGCACCAGCACGCCCTGCAGCACGAGCGCCCCGAGCACGACGAGCGACATCTGCTCCATGGGCTCCTTCGGAAGGCGGCCGGAGGTGAGGTACCAGTGCCCCCACATCATCGCCGCGAGCGCCCCGCCCAGCACCGCCGCCGAGGCGAGCAGGCTCGCCAGCGTCCCCACGTACGACCACGCCGGCGCCGCCACCACCGCGGCGAGCAGCACGAGCGCGGCGACCCCCACCCCCGCGCCCGCACCCCCGACCGCCACGGCCGCGCGGTGCCGCTCGACGAACGCCGCGACCATGTAGACGGCGGCGATCACCGCAAACCCGCCCACCGCGAGCCGCAGCGGCGCAAGCCAGCGCGTCCGCAACGCGTAGCCGTCGAGCTCCGGCTCGGCGCGCAGCCCCGCCCCCACCGCGACGGCGAGGACCGCGATCGCGAGCACGGTGATCGCCGCGGCCTTCACGTACCCGGCCGTCACCTGCCGCCGAGCGTCGAAGATCGTCGCGATCGCGAGCGAGCCGACGCCGAGCTCGACGAGCAGGATGAGCACGGCGTACGGGAGCGAGGAGGCGTTCACGAGGCACGATCGTAGGAACGCCCCGATCGAGGGGCAAACGGCCCCGCCCGCGACTGATGGAGTCGACGATGGAGGGTTCGCGCGCGGCCGCCTCACGCGGGCGGCGCGCCCGGCCGCGGCTAGCGCAGGTCGCGCACGGTGACGCCGTACTGGTAGACGGCCAGCACGTTCCCCGCCGCGTCGCGAAAGCCGAGCTTCACCCCGCCCGGGACGTCGTGGTAGTCCTGCGTGATCTCCACGCCGAGGGCCTCGAGGTGGGAGCGGAACGCAGCGATGTCGTGCACGCGAAATCCCGGCACCCAGCCGGCGCCGTCCGCGCCACCCGGTGCGTGGATCCCGATGTCGACGTTTGCCAGGCGGACCTGCGCCCAGTGCGGCGAGACGCTGTGCACCACCGCCCCCAGCACATCGCGGTAGAAGGCCGCCGTGCCCTCGACGTCGTCGGCGCGGACGAGCAGCAGGTCGAGCAGCCCCACCTCGACCCCGCGGACCGTCGCCTCCGCCATCGCGTCCTCCCTCGGACCCCCGGGGATCGTACGCCGAGCCCGCATCGTTGACAGGCGATCGCCGCACGCCGACGATCGCGACCGATGCCGCAGTACATCGCCGCGCAGTACGGGGATCGGCGGCGCTACCTCCTCAAGGCGCTTCGTGAGATCGCGCACCGCATCGAGGGCCTGGTCGTCGGGCTCGACGAGCAGGTGCTCAGCGCGCGCCCGGGCGACGAGCTCCACGAGGAATGGTGCGTGAACGAGATCGTCGGCTTCCTCCGCGACAGCGAGCGCGAGGACCTGCGAGCGATCGAGACGATGGTCGAGCGCGACGGCGTGCCCATCGCGCCGCGGCGGGCCCAGCACGGCCCCGGCGAGACCGACTATCGCCACGCGCGCGTGGAGCCTCTCGTCTGGGACTTCATGACGCTCCGCGAGGAGACCGTCTGGACGCTGCGCGCCGCCGACAGCGCCTGGGATCACCGCGGGCGGGACCCGTACCGCGGGCATGTCTCGCTGCACGAATGGGTGCAGGAGATGAACGAGCGCGACCTCGACGCGCTGTGGCGCATCCAGCGGCTCGTCGGCCACTTCTCCGCTGCGCCGCGGCGACGGGGCGCATAGCCGACTCGACCCCGACTCGCCGCTATCCCGACGATCGGGCGGCGCCGGAGTGCCGCGCGCGGCTCAATACGCCGGCGCGGTGAGCGTGTCCTCCACCGCCGGCGCCAGCTGCTCGGGGTCGGTCAGCGGCGGCGAGCAGGCGCGCCCGACGCAGACGTACGCGACGCGTACGCGGTCGGCGGGGAGCGCCAGCGCGTCGAGCAGCCCGCGGTCGAGGTCGCGCTGCAGCCGCTGGACCGTCCGCGCTGCGAGCGGCAGCCGCAAGGCGGTCTCGAAGAGCGGGTCCGCGACGCGGTCCGGCTCCCCGGGCGGCGTCTCCGCCACCACCTTGAACTCCGGCTCTGCCGAGAGCAGCCGGTCGACGACGCGCGCGTAGGTGAGGTCGCGCGGGGCCCCGCCGGCCGGGGCGCTCGCGAACTCGGTGAGCACCCCCTGCGCCGTCCGCAGGTAACGGTCGTCGTGCGTGAGCCGCCCCAGCCAGAGGTAGGCCTCCGCCGCGTCGGCGTTCTCGGCGATCGGCTTGAGCCGCTCGGCGAGCAGGCCTGTGTCGTCGTGGTCGTCGTCGGTGTCCCAGAAGGCGCGCCCGGGGTCTCGCCAGCCGAACTCAAGCACGCGCGCGAGCGTGCGCGCCTGGTCGAGGTAGCCCGCCCGCCCGCTCACCTCGTAGGCCTGCAGCAGCGCGAGCAAAGTCTCCGCCTGGTCCGCCAGCAGCCCCAGCCCGTGCGGCGTTCCCTCCCAGACGTGGTACATCCCGGCCTCGCCCGCGCGCATCTCGGACATCAGGAAGTCGACCGCGCGCAGCCCGCGCTCGACCCACGCGCGGCGGCGGAACGCGATGCCGCACTGCACGAGCCCGCGCGCGATCGTCGCGGTCGAGGCGGCGTAGACACGCCGGTCGACCAGCGGCGCCCCGTGCGCGAGGCGGCCGGCCTCGTCCTTCAGGTAGTACGCCGCGTCGGAGTCCTGCGAGCCGTAGAAGCCACCGCTCGCCTCGCCGAGCGCGCGCACCAGGTAGGCCACCGTGCGCTCGACGACGGCGAGCGCCCACTCGGCGGCGTCCTCGTCCACGAGCGCGAGCTCCGCGAGCGCGATCAGCAGCGCCCCCTGATCTCGCCCGAGCTTCTCATAGCGCGGATCGGACCGGTCGGGCCGGGTGGCGAAACGGAAGAAGCCGCCCTCGACCTGATCGTGCAACGCGCTGCGAGCCATCGCGTCGACGGAGAAGCGCGCGCGCTCCAGCGCCGCCATGTCACCGCGACGGCGGTGCGCGTACAGCAGCAGCCGCAGCGCGGCAGCGTCGGGGTACTCCTCGAACGTCGTGTCGGCGGGGTTGACCGCCCCGAAACCGCCGTTCGTGGTGTCGAAGCGATCCGACAGCTCCTCGATCGCCATGTCGAGCATCTCGGGCGTGAGCACCCCACCGGCCGTGGCGAGCATCAGCCGCCGCGCGCGAGCGTCGCGCGCAAGCTCCCCCTCGCGCGCGAGCGACTCGCGGTCTGCGCGCCACGAGTCGCGCACGCGACGCAGCGCCTCGAGCATCGCCTCCGGGCGCAGGAAGCTGGCGACCGAGATGATCTCGCCGTCGCCCGCGAGAAGCGCCGTGCTGGGACAGCCGCCCGCGTTGTAGCGCGCGTCGACGTCCGGCCGCTCGTCGGCGTCCACCCGCACCGCGACGAAGTCGCGCGCGATCGCCTCCGCCACGCGCGGATCCGAGTAGGTGGTCTCGTCCATCACGTGGCACCGGTGGCACCACACGGCGGAGATCGAGAGCAGGATCGGGCGGTCCTCCGCGCGCGCGCGCTCGAGGGCGTCGGGACCCCACTCCATCCACGGGATGGCGTCCGCAGTGTTGGGTCGAGGGGAGAAGCGGAAGGGGCCGTGCTCGGTCACGTGCAGGACCTCCGCTGGCGCCGCCGATCCATCGTAGCAGGGCGTCGCGGTACGACCCGCGGGCGTCAGCGGCCGGGCGCGAGGGCCCGCGAGAACTCGATCGAGCGCTGCGAGGATCCGCGGCGCAGCGGTTCGCTCGCGCCCGTGCGCTGGTAGCCGGCGCGCTCGTAGAGCCTCGTCGCCGCCGAAAGCGCCTCGTTCACCCAGAGCAGGAACGCGTGCGCGCGACGCGCGCGCGCCCACGCCTCCCTGCCGCGCAGCAACGCGAGCGCGGTGCCTCAACGGCGCGCCTCCGGCTCGACCCACATCCCGCTGAGCCGCGCGAAGAACGGTGAGCGGCCCTCGAGCCAGACGAACGCCATGCCCCCACGCGCCTCGCCCTGCCCCTCGGCGACGAGCGTCACCCGGCGGGCGCCGCGCGCGCGCTCGTCCAGCAGCGCCAGCCACTCGCCGAGCGGGCGCGCGACCACCTCCGCGTACGTCTCCTCGAAGGCGTCCGGCTCCGCGAGCAGCGCGCTCAGACGCAGCTCGCGGACCGCCTCGCCTCCTCCGGGCGCGCCGGCCGGACGCGGGGCACGCGGGTGCGGGACGTCGCCTGCCCGCGGCTCGAGGTCTGCATGCGTCCCATTCTGGCAGCCGGGCGGCTCGTCCGGCGCCAGGGAGAACCCTCAGCCGCCGCGGGAGCTACGGGGTCGCGATCCGCCTCACCATCTCGGCCGCGACCTCGTACCGCCCGAACGACGGCATGATGTAGATGCCCGAGACGAACTCGAGCGGGCGCGTCTCCGCGACGTGCTCCATCGCCACCTCGAGGCCGACGTCGGCGCCGGCCTCGCCCGCCGAGCGCATCCGCTCGCGGATCCCCTCGGGCACCACCACGCCGGCGAGCTCGTTGTGGATGAACTCCGCGTGCCGCGACGACATCAGCGGCAGCACCCCGAGCAGCACCGGGACCTCCACCGGGCCGAGCCGCTCGAAGAACTCGCGCACGGTGGCCGCGTCGTAGGCGGGTTGCGTCATCAGCAGGTCCGCGCCCGCCTCGAGCTTCTGGCGCACGCGCCGCAGCTCGAGCCCGACGTCCTCGGCCGTCGGGTTCGCCGCGCACGCCACGAAGAAGTCGGTCGCGCGCCCGATCGAGTTCCCCGCGTAGTCCACGCCCTCGTTCAGCCGTTTGAGCACGCGGATGAACCCGATGGAGTCGATGTCCCACACCGCCGATGAGCTCGACGCCTCGGGGGGCGGGTCACCGGTGAGCGCGATGATGTTGCGGATGCCGAGCGCGTAGGCGCCGAGCAGGTCCGACTGCAGCGCCATCAGGTTCCGGTCGCGCGTGGTCTGGTGGATGATCGTCTCGATCCCGACCTGTCGCTCGATCTGCACGGCGAGCGAGGGCGCGCTCATCCGAACGCGCGCCATCGGCGAGTCGCCGATGTTGATCGCGTCCGCGCCCGCTGCGAGCAGGTCGCGCGCGCCCTGAATCGCTTTGCGCGGGTTCACCCCGCGCGGGGGGTCGATCTCGACGGAGATTACGAACTTGCCGGCGGCGAGCTTGTCGCGGAGGCGCGGGGTGCTCCGTTCGGAGACCGGCTCGGGCTGCTTGGCGGGCCCTTCGCTCGCGACGATCGCGCCGCGCGTGTCGACGACCTCGCCGACGGGGCTCGAGACGCGGTCGCCGACCTCGACGATCCCGGCGCCGGTGAGCGCGGCGCGCATCGCGCGCACGTGATCGGGCGTGGTGCCGCAGCAGCCCCCGATGAACGCCGCGCCGAGGTCCTTCGCGTGCCGCGCGAAGTCCGCGAAGTAGGCCGGGCTCGAGGGGTAGACGAGGCGCCCGCCGGCGACGCGCGGCATGCCGGCGTTCGGCTTCACGGCCAGCGGCGCGAGCGCCGGGTGGCCGGCGAGCGCCTGCAGGACGTCGAGCGCGGCCTGCGGGCCCACCCCGCAGTTGACCCCGATCACGTCGGCGCCGGCCTCGGTGAGCGCGCGACCGAAGTCGGACGGCGCCTCGCCGGACGCGGAGAGCAGCCCCGCTGTGAAGTTCAGCATCGTGACGAGCGGGAGGTCGGTGAGGCGGCGGGCGACGCGCAGCGCGGCGAGCGCCTCCGGCAGCCCCGGCATCGTCTCGATCACGAGCACGTCGACGCCGCCCTCGATCAGCGCGCCGATCTGCTCCTCGAAGGCGGCCTCCGCCTCCTGTGCGGTGATCGCGCCGAGCGCGAGCTCGCGCCCGAGCGGCCCCACAGAGCCGCCGACGAACACGGGGGCACCCTGGATCTCGCGCGCGTCGCGCGCGATCCGCGCGGCCTGGAAGTTCGCGTCGCGCACGCGATCGGCGAGTCCGTCGCGGCGCATCAGCCAGCGGTTCGCGGTGAACGTGTTCGTCAGGAGCAGGTCGGCGCCCGCCTCGATGTAGTCCTCGTGCAGCTGGCGCACGAGGTCGGGGCGGTCGAGCGCGGCGAGGTCGCCGCGCCCGCGCCAGCCGCGCGCGCGCAGCGCGGTGCCGGTGGCGCCGTCGGCGAGCACGACGCCGCGTTCGATCGCGCGGAGGAACGGATGGGCCACGGTCGTGCGGCGGGGCCGCGAGGCCACGGCCGGCCTCAGGACGTGGTCGCGCCGCGCGAGCGCAGCACGAGCCAGGCGAGCAGCCCGATCACGATCAGCAGCGGCACCGAGACGCGCAGCGCGTGCAGCGCGAAGAGGCTCGTCCAGGCGAGGCCGCCCGCGAGCAGGGTCACGAGCGCGACCGCGAGCACGGCGGCCAGCGCGCGCCCAGTCGAGGGCGACGCGGTCTCCGGCGCGGGCGACGCCTCGGGCCCGGGCATCAGCAGCCAGAGCACCACGTACGCCGCCACGGCGGCGCCGAGGCTGAGCGGCGCGCCGACGACGAGCCCGAGCCGCACGAGCGTGGGATCGACGTCGAGGTACTCGGCGAGGCCGCCGGCCACGCCGGCGACCTTGCGGTCGTGGCTGCGTCGCAGACGCCTGCGCGGCTCGTCGTTCATGTCACCGATGGTACGTCACGAGGGGGACCCGGTCAGGCCGGCGGGCGGCCGGCGCACCCCACGTACCATCGCGGCGCACCCCGATCGACTCGAGAGGCGCGGAGATGCCGCGCTCCCCTCAGCCCGCCACGCCGCGCGCGCAAGCCGATGGCTGAGCGGCTGCCGCTGTTCCTCCGGCGCCGTCCGCCGGCGCAGGCGCTCGCGCGGGC
>VGNK01000026.1 GCA_016866055.1 Chloroflexota bacterium
TCGAGCCAGCTGGCGAGCCGCCGCCCGATGCGCGTCTGGCGCGCCACCGGGAGCAGGAGGTCGACCGTGGGGTGGTCGCCCTCGTCGTAGGCGCAGGCGAGCCGCGCGAGCGCCGCGGAGGCCTCGCCCGCGGCGGGCAGGGCGGCGGCGGCCGGCGCCCGGCCTACGACCCAGATCGCGCGCACGGCGGCGACGGCCTGCAGCCAGAGCCCGCGCACGACGCGCTCGGGGCCGTCCTCCGGGTAAAGGCTGGCCGCCGCCACCAGCTGCGGGTGGCGGCCGAGGCGGTCGTGCAGTGGCTCCGCGTGGCGCACGGTCCAGCGCGCCTCGAGCGCCCGCCGGTTGATCGCCTCAAGCACCGGGATCGGGTCGAGCGTGATGGTGAGCTCGAGCGGGCTCAGCGCCGCGTCGCGCGGGCGCTCGTAGGCGACATAACTACCGCGGCCGATCAGCGCCGAACGGTGGGGGTCGGGGAGGGCGCGCGCGGCCGCGGGTTCGAGGATCAGCCAGAGCGCGATCGTGCCGGGCGCGAAGGGGAGCTCGACCCCATCGGGCGGCGCGGTGAGCAGCAGGGTCGCGCGGTCGGCGAAGGCGTCAAAGGGGGCGTGGGCGAGGATCCGGCGACCCCGCTCGCGCGCCTGCTCCCGCAGCGCAGCGGTGGGGTCGTCGGCCATCGCTAGTCCGCCAGCTGCCCGACGTTCTTGAGGGCGGCCTTCACCTCGTCGACGGCCTTGAACATCACGCCCTCGCGCAGGGCGTCGAAGCCGTCCACGATGTCGTCGTCGACGTCGTTGGCGTAGCAGATGTTGAGGAAGTCGGAGCGCGTCGCCTCGTTCGTGAGGTTGAACGTGTGGCTGACGATCGGCTCATAGCCGCTCCAGGGTGCGGGCATGCGGGGACTCCCATCCGGCTCGTGCGGGCGCCTCGCAGGGGCGGGGCGCCTGGCGTGGGCGTGACCTGGCGTGGTCGATGGTGGCTTGTGGGGCCGACAGTCACGGTACCAGTGCCCCCGCTTCGGGGCCAGCGCGGTCCGGGCGACGCGGCGGGCCCGCAGCGGGGTCAGCGGGCGAGCGCGACGGCGACGCGGGCGACGCGCTCCCCGAGCGCCCGCGCCTGCGCGCGGTCGTCCTCGGTGACCTGACCGTGCGCCGTGGCGCCGTAGTAGGAGCCCGCGGTGCGCATCCGCTGCGACCACGGCAGCCCCACGAAGAGCATCCCGTGGCTCACGAGCAGGTGGAAGAGCTGCAGGAGCGTCGCCTCGATGCCGCCGGAGCGCGACCAGCCGCCCGTGAACGCCGCGCCCGGCTTTCCGGCGAGCTCGCCGCTCTCCCAGAGGTCACCGGACTCGTCCATCCACTGCTTGAGCTTGCCGGTCATCCCTGACCAGTTCGGCGAGCCGAGGATGAGCGCGTCGCAGCGGAGCAGCTCCGCCGGATCGGCGTCGTCGACGCGCCGCTCGACGAGCTCGGCCTCCGGGACCGCGCGCACGCCCTCGGCCACGGCGGCGGCGAGCGCCTCGACGATGCCGCCGCGGCTGTCGTAGAGGCGCAGCACCCGCGCCGCCGGCACGGGGATCAGCCCTCGGTGCCCGTGCGCTCGCTCACGACCTGCCGGATGTGAATGATGCGCTCGACCTCCTCGTCGGGCTCGTCGAGTGGCTTCTCGAGCGCCGCGCGGGCGCGCGCGATCAGCGCGGTCGCGCCGCCGTATGCGACGAACCACTCGGCCGCCTGCAGCAGCGCGATCAGCGGCGCACGCGGATCGCGGCGGTGGCGCAGGTATCCCCACGCCAGCCCGGTCAGGCCCGCGGCCACCGCGAAGCGCACCGAGCGGCTCTCGTCCATCGTCGGCTCCCGTCGCCCGTCGCCCGACGATGCTAGGGGAGGAGCGCCCGCCGCGATACCGCCCCGCTCTCCGGTTCAGCGCCATCCGTCGAGCGGCTACACTCGCCGCCGTGAACGAACTGTTCGCGGGGTGGCAGTTCGCCCTCCTCCGACTCGTCGCCAACTGGCGCCTCATGCTCGTCGCCGCGATCGGCGTCGTCGTCGCCGCCACGCTGCTGGCGGTCGCGCCGATCTACGCGCAGTCGATGTCCGATCTGGGGCTGCGCTTCCGGCTCGAGCGGGGCCTCGCCGAGCCCGAGGACCGCGTCGCCTGGATCGCGGTCGACCGGCTGCGCCTCGGGGACCCGGTCGACCGTGAGCGGCGGACGGCGATCGACAACATCACGAAGGAGCGCGTCGCGTGGCTCGGCGTCGGGAGCGACGTGATCCGCGAGGAGCGGTCGGACCGCCTGGACCTCTCCTTCGTGGGCTTCGAGGAGCGGGCGCCGCCGAAGCCCCTGGCGGTCACGCAGCGCGCCGCCGAACCGCCGCGGCAGAACTGGGGCGCGTTCGTCTTCTGGCTCTCGGATTTCGAGCGGCACGTCGAGATCGTCGAGGGCCGGCTCCCCGGGCCGTCGACGAACGGCGCGGAGGCTGTGCTCCCCGACGGCTTCCAGCGGCACGCGAAGCTGGGCGACGTGGTGCGCGTCGCGGGCCCGCGGTACGACGACTGCCAGCGCGTGCCGGGCTCGGACGACCCCACCGTGGCGCGCGACGAGGTGCGCTGCCGGCCGACGACGTTCGTCTCCACGCAGGCGACCGCCACGATCGTCGGCTTCGTGCGCCCGCGCGATCCGGACGCGCCGCGCTGGCAGCTCTTCGAGGGCGACTGGGTCGCGCCGGACGAGCCGTTCCTCCCGCGGCTCGCCGACGCTCCGAGTGAGGAGTCGCTCGCGCTCGCGCGCGGCGGCCGCGGCTCGATGCCGTTGCTCACGACGCAGGAGCAGATCCTCGGTGCCTTCGCGACGCGGCTGCCCGAGCTCACGACGCGGCACCGCGCGGGGATCATCCCCGCGATCGACGAGGTGGCGCTGCGCGACGTGCCGCGCGCGATCGA
Organism: Chloroflexota bacterium; assembly: GCA_016866055.1. Lineage (GTDB taxonomy): Bacteria > Chloroflexota > Dehalococcoidia > UBA2979 > UBA2979 > VGNK01. The sequence continues at coordinate 2,941 of VGNK01000026.1, forward strand.
CGACCTCCACGCGTGGCGCAGCGACATCAGCGACGGCCTCGGCCTGATCGCGCCGTCGCGGTTCCCGGTGCTCGACCAGCTGGAGCGATTCCGCAACACGCAGACGTTCTCGCAAATCCCGCTGCTGATCATCCTGCTGCAGGTGGTGGGCATCGTCATCTACTACGTCGCGGTGGTGATGAGCATGCTGCTCGACCGCCAGGCGGAGGAGGTGGGCGTCTACCGGAGCCGCGGCGCGAGCACGGCGCAGATCGTCGGATTCACGCTGATCGAGGGGCTCGTGATCGCGATCCCCGCGGCGATCGTGGCGCCGGCGCTCGCGACCTGGCTCGTGCGGGGGCTCGGGTACACGCCGACGTTCCTCTCGGTCACGGGCGGGCGCGCGCTGCCGGTGCACGTGACGCCGGACGCGCCGCTGCTCGCCGCGGCCGGCGCCGCGCTCGCGCTCGTCGCGATGCTGATCCCGGCGCTGGTCGCGGCGCGGCGCGGGATCATCGACGTGAAGCGCGAGCAGTCGCGGCCGAGCGCGCGCAGCCTGCTCCAGCGCTACTACCTCGACTTCGCCTTCGTGGGGCTCGCGGTGCTGCTGCTCTTCCAGCTGAACCAGCGCGGCACCGTCTTCGACCCGAAGTCCGTGGGCGGGTGGTCGACGGACCCGCTGCTGCTCGCGGCGCCGTTCGTCTTCACGCTCGCCGTCGGCGCGATGGTGCTGCGTTTCTACCCCCCCGTGCTGCGGCTCGGCGTGCGCGCGCTGCTCCTCTTCCGCGGCACCGCGGTGGCGATCGGGCTGCGCCGCGCGGGGCGCTCGCCGACGGCGTACGCGCGGCTCCTCCTGCTGCTGCTGATGGCGGTGGCCGTCGGCACCTTCGCCGCGTCCTACGGGCCGACGGTCGACCGCTCGTTCGACGAGCGCATCCGCTACCGCGCCGGCGCCGAGCTCCGGGGTGCGCTCAACGACCCGAAGGACTTCGCCCTCGCCGAGAAGCTCGCGGCCGTGCGCGCGCGGCCGGAGGTCGCGGACGCCACGGTCGCCTACCGAGGCGTCATCCAGACGCCGACCGGGCTCCCGCTCACGGTGCTCGCGGTCGACGCCGACCGCGCCGCCTCGATGCTCTGGTTCCGCGACGACTTCGCGGACGAGACGCTCACGGGCCTGGTGCGCCGCCTGCAGAGCGCCGTGCCCCCGGGCGGTGGGGTGGAGTTGCCGGATGACGCGAGCGCCATCGAGATGCGCGTCTTCACCGAGGGCGAGCCGGGGCGCGGGTTCATCCAGGTGCTGCTGCGCGACGGTCACGGTCACGGGCACCAGGCCGGCTTCGACGCGATCGAACGCCCGGGCTGGACGACGATGCGGGTCGGGGTGCTCGAGACGCTACCGCGGCCGCTGACGCTGGTCGGCATCCGCGTCGCGGACCGGCTCGGGCAGAACCTCCGCACCGACGGCATCCTCTTCTTCGACGACATCATCGCGATCCGTCCGAACGGACGGCGCATCCTGATCGAGGACTTCGAGGGGCCGTTCCGCTGGATGCAGCTCTCCCAGCGGGACGCGACCGAGCCGATCTCGCTTGCCGAGGGACGGGGCTCCGGGGGCTCGAAGGCGCTCAAGTGGGAGTACGGGCGCACGATCAGCCCGCGCACGCGCATCTTTGCGATGGCCGACCCGGCGGTGCCGCTCTCGGCGCTCCTCAACGAGAGCGCGCTCGCGCTGCTCGGGACCGCTCCCGGGCTCGTGGCCGACGCGGTCGTCGAGGATCTGAAGGTGCCCGTCAACGTGCGCGCGGTGACGCGGTTTTTCCCGACGCTCGACCCATCGCAGGCGTTCATCGTCGTGAACCTCGCGCACCTGCGCTCGGTCTCGGCGACGCTCGGCTTCGTCGACGGGGAGTTCGCGAACGAGCTCTGGCTGACGTTCAAGCCGGGGGTGTCGCTCGAGGATCAGCGCGCGCTGGTGACGAAGCTCGCCGACCCCGCAGGGGGCGCGCCGCTCCGCCTGCGGGGGGAGGTCCTGCACCAGCAGGCGCAGCTCGAGGAGGTAGGCGCGGACCCGACGCTGCAGGCGTCGGGGACGGGGATCCTCGCGGTCGCGTTCGCGGCCGTGCTCGGGCTCTCGACGCTCGGCTTCGTGGTCACGCTCGTCCTCGGGGCGCGCAGCCGCGCCATCGAGTTCGCGGTGTTGCGCGCCGTCGGCTCTTCGCGGCGGCAGATCCTGCGCGCGATGGTGCTTGAGTGGGGGGTGGTGCTGCTCATCGGCGGCGCGATCGGGGTGCTGCTCGGCCGGCGCGTCGCCTCGGTGATGCTCTCGTTCCTCGAGGTCACCGATCAGGGGACGCGCGTGCTGCCGCCGTTCATCCTCGAGACGGACTGGCGCACGCTCGCGCTCGGCGCGGGGGCGCTGGTCGTGCTGGTTGCGGTAGGGCTGGCGTTCACCTGGCTCGAGGCGATGCGGCGCGCCGGCGCCGCGACGTTGCGCATCACCCAGTAGCCGCGTACCCCGCGCGACGGTGCACCGCCGCGCGCGTCCCCTTGAGGCCGCGCGGGCGGACCGGGCTACGGCGCTCCGCCTCCGGCGTCTCCCTTGAGGCCGCGCTGGCGCGGCGAGGCCTGGCTCCCCACGCCCTGCTCGAGGTCCGCGGGGACGCGCAACACGCCCACCGGGGCGTCCCCCTGGAAGCGCACGATCACGACGTCGCCGGGGGCGAGCGCGCCGGTGAGCGGCCGCAGCCGGAAGAGCCGCGCGGTGGAGGCGTAGCGGATCGTGACCTCGCTCCCCGGCGCCCCGATCACGAGCTGCTGCTGGCGCGGGTCGACCGAGGCGATCTCGCCGGCGCGCATCACCTCGCCGGTGAGCGCGGGGGCGCCGCCGAAGCCCGTGAAGCCGCCGGCCGAGCGCAGCGCCCCCGGCACCGGTCCCGCGGCGAGGTCCGGCGAGCGGATCACGAAGTGCTGATCGGCGGGCCGCGTCGCCGCGTCCGCGAGGCGCGCGCCGACGAACGCCCCGGCGGCGCCGGCCGCGAAGACGCTCAACGCGACGGCCGCCAGCGCGAGGCGGTTCATCGCGGAGCCCCGTCGACGGCGACGATGCCGGTGACGACGAGGCCGAACTGCGTCTGCTCGCCGCCCACGTTCACGCGCGTGCCGGTCGCGAAGAGCTCCGCGGGTCCCGCGAGCCGCTGGAGGTCGTCCTTTGGCAGGCCCGCGGGCAGCGCGATCTCGATGCGCCCCGATTCACCGCGGATCACCAGCCGGTCCTCGCGCGCCTCGACGATGGAGCCCGCCGCGATCCGCTCGGTGCGCGGCTGGGCGGGGATGCTGCTCACGCCGACCGAGATGGTGTCGCGCTTGGGCTCGTGCGTGAACACGAACGCTGCCGCGAGCGAGCCGGCGAACACGATCGCGAGGATCACGGCGTACGTCAGCGCCGAGCGGACGCCCGGGGAGAGCGTCGGCCTCCGCACGTGCTAATCCCCGAGCAGCGTGTCGTAGCCGAGCGCGCGGATCTCCTCCACGTACTCGGAGCGCCACCCGGGCGAGGGGATGCGGCGGTTCCGCTGGCGGAACTCGCGGTGGTAGCGCAGGTATTCCTCCTCGAGCCGCCGGCGCCACTGCGTCTCCTCCTCGAAGACCTCGGCGTCGACGTCCTCGAGCTGGTGGTCGAAGTCCTCGGGGGTGAGGTCGTAGTCGTCGCGCCAGTACTCCGCGAGGTAGTCCAGCGACTCCTCGAGGTCGCGGCGGCAGTCGAGCAGGTAGGTCTCGAGCACCTGCGCCGCGTCCACCGGAGCGCCCGGGACGGCCTCCGCGCGGGCGCAGGCGGCGCAGAGCGTGATCAGCTTGCGGGCGTCGCACTCCTCGCCCCGCGGGCAGTTGCGGTGGCGCGGCGCGAAGGAGTTCAGGGAGCTCTTCCTCGAGTAGCCGACGATCAGCTCATCCTGATCCCGCCCGCAGCGGGGGCAGGCCAGCTTGTCGACGAAGATGTCGTTGATCGCCTGTTCCCAGTTGATCTGCAGCTCCACTTCCTCCGGGCGAACGGGATCGATCGTACGGAGGGCGATCGTCCTGTCAACGAAGCCCGGTCAGCGCCCCGCGGGCGCCCGTGCGCCCCGTTCGGCCCCTACGCCCCCTCATCCACGGCCCGTGCATAGCCCCCCGCCTGGCCGGGCATCTCCTCCACCTCGATGCCGAGCCGCCGGATCTGGCGGTGCCCCTCGGCGAGGAGCGACGAGGCGACCTCGCCCCACATCCACTGGGCGATGAGCTCGGCCGTCGTGTTCTCGATCGGGAGGGCCACCACGTCCGAGGCCGGGAAGCGGTATCTCCGGTCGCGGAAGCGGATCGACCAGCCGCCCTCGTCCTCGGCGATCGCCAGCAGCGTCGAGCGGCGCTGGAGCAGGAAGACGTGGTCGAGCCGCTCGCACGTCGCGCGCACGATGCGCTTGAGGGCGGAGAAGTCGATCACCCACTGGTCGGAGGTGAGGTCGCCGTCCACCCGCGCGCGCACCTCGTAGTTGTGCCCGTGGAGCGGCTCGAGCTCGTCGCCGAGGGTCGCCATGTGCGCGGCCGCGAAGCGCAACCGCACCCCTTCGACCGAGACGTGGCGCTGCTCGCTCATCGTGACCCGTCACCGATGGCGAGGGGCAGCCCCGGGCTGCCCCTCGCCGTGCTGCACGCGCCCGGCGGCTCAGATCTTCATGCCTGCGAGCAGGTCGTCGACGCTCTGCTGCTTCACGCCGAGGCGCTCGCGCGCGCCGCGCAGCCGCTCGTGGGACGGAACGCTCTCGGGCTTGCGGTAGAGCCGCCCGATCGGGATGCCGCGCCCACGGGCCAGCGCCATCGCGCCCGCGAAGTCCGACGGGTCGTGGCTGTCCGGGATCGGCCGTGCGAGCGGCTCGATGCCCTCCTTGGGGTTGCCCTTCAGCACCGCGTAGGTGTCGTTGTACGTGGTGCACGGCGACTGCACGTGCACGATCGAGAAGCCGGGGTAGTCCATCGCCTCCTTGATCAGCTCCTGCAGCTGCTTCACCTGCGAGGAGAGCGCGGAGGCGATGAAGCTGACGCCGGCCGCGAGGTAGGTCTCGAGCGGGTTCAGCTTGTCGTCCAGCTTGCCGTAGGGGGTGGTCGGCGTGACCACCTCGAACTCGGTCGTCGGCGAGGCCTGGCCCTTGGTCAGGCCGTAGACGCCATTGTCCATGACGACGGCGGTCACGTCGATGTTGCGCTTCGCCTGCGGGCCGATGTGCTCGGCACCGATGCTCAGGTAGTCGCCGTCGCCGGAGACGATGAGCACGTTGAGGTCCGGGCGCACGGCCTTGATGCCCCAGGCGATCGGGAGCGTGCGCCCGTGGATGCCGTGCAGCCCGAACGGCTGCGGGCCCTCCTGCAGGTGCACGAGGTTCCCGGAGCAGCCGATGCCCGCCACGATCACCGTCTGCTCGATGGGCTCGGAGCGCTCGACCGTGCGCTCGGCGAGCGCGCCCTCGATGGCGCGCTTGACGCCGAAGTCACCGCAGCCGGGGCACCACTTGAAGTCGTACTCAGGGTTGCGCTTGCTCATACCCGCGCCAACTTCCCGCTCACCGCGCGCATCCGCTCCTGGATCTCAGACGCCAGTTCCCCCACCTTGAACGGGAGCCCGGTGTACTGCGTGATGGAGTGGGCGTTGACGCCCATCGAGCGCAGCTGCCCGGAGAGCTGCCCGAGGTAGTTCAGCTCCGGGATGATCACGAGCTCCTTCGTGCGCAGCTCCTCGAGGAGCGCGGGCGGGAGCGGGGAGAGGTACATCGTGTAGTACCAGCCGAGGTCGACGCCGCCCGCGGCCAGGCGCTCGTACGCCTCGCGCGCGGGGCCCTTCGAGCCACCCCACGGCATCAGCACGACGCTCGCCTCGGTCCGCTCGGCCTCGTAGGTGCCGGTCTCGAGCAGGCTCAGCTTGTTGAATCGGCGCTGCGTCATGCGCACGTGGACATCGGGGAGGTGCGTGGTGTCGCCCTGCTCGTCGTGTTCCGAGCCGTTCGCCACGTAGGCGCCCGGGCCGCCGGGGACGGGGAAGGGCGAGGCGCCGTTGCCCTCGTAGCGGCGGTTCTCGACGCGGCCGTCGGACACGGCGCGCTTCTCGGGGACCACCCGAGAGGCGTCGGGCCGCGCGACGTCCTGTGAGCGCTCGGCGATCGAGGCCTCGGTCAGCAGGATCACCGGGCCCTGGTAGCGCTCGGCCCAGTTCACCGCCTCGGCGGCCGCCCAGAACGCCTCCTCGACGCTGCCGGGCGCGATCACGGGCAGGCGCATGTCGCCGTGCCCTGGGTTCAGGGCCACGAGCAGGTCGGATTGCTCGGTCTTCGTCGGGAGACCGGTCGCCGGACCCCCGCGCTGCACATTCGCGACGACGAGCGGGATCTCCGCCATCCAGGCGAGGCCGAGGCCCTCGCCCATGAGCGAGAAGCCGGGCCCGGCCGTCGAGGTCATCGACTTCTTCCCGGCGTAGCCGCCGCCGATGATGGCGGTGATCGACTCGATCTCCGAGGAGGCCTGCCCCACGAAGGTGTGGGGGGCATTCAGCGTCGCCTCCATGTAGGTGAGCATCGTGGTCGCCGGCGAGATCGGGTAGCCGATGAAGCACTCCACGCCTGCGGCCATCGCGCCGAGGCACGCAGCCTCGTAGCCCTTGATGAGCACGCGCTCCTGATCGTGGGACGGCGGGTCGTCGAGCGAGCTGCCGAGGCTGAGGCCGCTCCTCGCCGCCTCCTCCGCGCCCATGTGGAGCGCCTTGATGTTGCCCTCGATGATCTTGTCGTCGCCCGGTCGGCCGCGGTCGAAGCGCTGCCGCACGAAGCCCTCGAGGTAGCGCAGCGGCATTCCCGCCAGGTAGGCGACCGCGCCGATCACGATCATGTTCGCGGCGCGGGGGTTGCCGCTCTCGCGCGCGAGCTGGTCGGCGGGGATCCCGACGAACCGCGAGCCGTCCGCCAGCTCGAAGTCCTCGGAGTTGTAGATGACGACGCCGCCCTCGCGGAGCTCCTCGATGTTGTGGTCGTACGCGTAGCGGTTCAGCGCGACCAGGATGTCGACGTAGTCGCCGGACGACAGGATCGGCCCGGTGGAGATCCGGGCCTGCCCCCAGGCCGGTCCGCCCTTGATCTGGGAGGGGTAGGTCGCGAACGTCAGGACGTGGTAGCCGACCTGCGCGGCAGCCGCTGCCAGGATCTCGGAGCCACCGACGACGCCTTGCCCACCCTCACCGGCGAAACGGACGACGAAGTTCTTGCTCATTGAGGCGGCCTTTTCGGCTCAACCGGCGCGTGCAGGAGTCCTGGAGAAGGGCGTGGGACGGCCGCGAGATGGCCTCCCCCGTTGCGCACCTCACCGGGGCTCAGGCCCGCGACGGCGGGCTGCTCCATCTCTTCCCACGCTACGGACAACCGCAGCGGAATTCGCTACGCAGAGCGACTAGATTATCGATCTGGAGAACGCATACGCTCAATTCGGAATCCACCCTCATCTTACCAGCGGGCGTCTCCCGATGAGGCAGGGGTCCGCAGTGTCGTCGCCGGGCCCTCCCGGTCCGGCTCGGGGCAGGGAGCGCCCGTGGTCAAGGCCTACGTCCTCATCGTGACCTCGCCCGGGGCCACCCGGCGCGTCGCCATGGCCCTCAAGGCGATCGACCACGTCACCGAGGTGCACGAGGTGATGGGCCCGTACGACATCGTGGCCGTCATCGAGGCGGAGCAGCTCACCGACGTGCCCCCCATCCTCGCCGATCAGATCCGAACGCTCGAGGGCATCCAATCCACGACCTCGCTCGTCGCCTTTCCGGTCTAGTCCGGCGCCCCCGGCCTAGCCGCCCCCCGCGGGCGCCCCGGCCGGCGCGCGGCCCTCGTCGAGCGCGGGCAGCCGCCGCAGCTCCGGGGAGGCCGCGTAGACCCCCACGGCGAACGCCGTCACCGCGAGCCCGCCGATCGCCACGGTGACCGAAACGCCGAGCACCTCCGCGGCGGCTCCCACCACGAAGCTCCCCACCGAGGTGAGGAACCAGGTCATCGACCAGATCCCCATCACCCGCCCGCGCAGCTCGTTCGGCACCATCACCTGCAGCGTCGTCATCCCCACGTTGAGGTAGACGGAGGAGGTGAACCCGACCGCGAACAGCATCGCGAGCGAGAGCGAGAACCACGTGCTCGCCGCGAACCCAGCGACCAGCAGCCCGAACAGCATCGCCGCGAAGATCATCACCCGCCCCCGATGACGTCCGGCGCCCAGCCGCACCACCGAGAGCGTCCCGAGCAGCGCGCCGACGCCCGCGCAGGTCTCCATGAAGCCGAAGCCAACCGACCCGACGCCCAGCACCTCGTCGGCGAAGATCGGCATCAGCAGCTGGTAGGACATCCCGAACACCGACGAGAAGAACGAGAGCCCGATCACCGCGAGGAAAAGTCGGTGTCCCGCGATGTAGCGCAGGCCGCTCATCAGCGAGCGATCGCCGCCGGCGGCGGCCGGCGGCGCGGGCCGCATCCGCAGTGCGCCGAGCAGCAGCGTCGACGCGCCGAAGCCGACGGCCGTCACGAGGAACGCCTGCCCCGTTCCGATCACGGCGATCATCACGCCGGCGATCGCGGGCCCGACGATACGCATGCTGTTCCAGATCGCGCTGTTGAACGCGACGGCGCTCGCCATCGCGCGCATCTCGATCAGCCTCGGGAGGATCGACTGCAGGGACGGGTTGCCGATCGCGGTGAGCGCGCCGGACCAGAGCGCCCACGCGATCACGAGCCAGATGTTCGCGCGCCCGGTCACGACGAGCAGCGCGAGCCCCAGGTGCACGAGCGTCGCGAGACCCTGGCTCACGGTGATCAGCCGCTTGTTGTCGAGGCGGTCGGCGAGCACACCCCCGGGGACGCTGAGGACGATAGTCGGGATCGCCTGCGCGAGCCCCACGATCCCGATCCAGATCGGGGAGCGATCGAGCACGACGACGACGAGCCAGCCCGACGCGATGAGGCTGAACTGCAGCCCGAACACGCGGGCGAGTGAGGCGAACCAGTACTGGCGGTAGGGGCCGTACGAGAACGCGCCGAACCGCGGCGCCCCCGGCTCGCGTTCGCCGCCGCCGGGGCTGGCTCGTGAGCCGGGAGAGGCCACGCGCGACTACCGGGCGTGCGCCGCGAAGAACGCCTCCGCCGCGGCGAGCCACTCGTGCTCCATGTCGAGGAACGTAGCGTGCCCGGCCTGCTCGAGCGTGATCGAGCGCGCCGGAGCGATCGCGAGGTCCATCTCCATCAGCGTCTCCGCGGAGAGCACCGGCGAGCGGCCCCCGCGGATGAAGAGGATCGGCCGTGAGATCGTGCGTGCCGCGGGCCACAGGTCGGGCCAGCGCCAGCGGCTCGTGGCCGCCGGGTCGTGCCGGAAGGTGAGACCGCCGGGGACGGGCTTCAGCCGCGCGTCGGCGAGCAACTCGAGCGCCCAATCCGGGGTGGTGGGGGACTCCGCGCGGCGGGCGGCGACGGCCGCCTCGCGCGTGGGGAACAGGGGGTGGCTCGACGGCCCCGCGTGGCGGGCGGCGCCCAGCGCGGGCGGGATGTCGTTCGCGAGCGCGCAGATCACGCGCTCGGGGTGCCGCGCGGTATAGGCGATCGTGTTCATCCCGCCCATCGAGTGACCGCAGAGGATGACGCGCGGGAGCCCGAGTCCCTCGATCGCCGCCTCGAGGTCCGCGACCGCGTCGTCGGTCGAGTAGGCGTCGGGAGCGGCCCACGGCGAGTCGCCATGGCCACGCTGATCGAGCGCGATCACGTGGTAGCGCGGGGCGAAGTGCGCGGCGACGCGACGCCAGTCCCTCGCGCTGCCGCCGAGCCCGTGCAGCAGCACGAGCGGCGTGGCGCCCGCGTTGCCCCAGTCGAGGTAGTGGAGGGCGAGGCCGCTCGCCTGCACGCTGCCGCTCGCCGGTGTGGTTGCCGTCGTCATCGTCCGTCCGCTCGCTGCGTTGCCCTGGATCGCGCGCCACGATAGCAGAGGAGGCCAGCCGGACGGCGCGGTTCGCGCGCCGTCCGGCTGCGTATGCTGGTCGCCGCCGCCAGGCGGTCGGCGGCGGCGGGCGCGAGGGGGGAGGGCATGGCGATCACGCTCGAGGCGGGCGACCGCGCCCCGACGTTCTCGCTGAAGGACCAGGACGGGCGTGCGCACCGGCTCGACGAGTACCGGGGGCGCACGGTCGTCCTGTACTTCTACCCGAAGGACGACACACCGGGCTGCACGGCGGAGGCCTGCTCGTTCCGCGACGAGCACTCGGCGCTCGGGAGGGCGGGCGCGGTCGTGCTCGGGGTGTCGACCGACGACGCGGAGTCGCACCGCGCGTTCCGTGCGAAGCATCGGCTGCCGTTCCCGCTGCTCGTGGACGAGGGGGCGCGCGTTGCCACGCGCTACGGCGCGTGGGGCGAGAAGACGCTCTACGGCCGCAAGAGCGTGGGGATGACGCGGTCGACGTTCGCGATCGGCCCGGACGGGCGATTGCTGAAGGTCTGGAAGCGGGCGAAGGCCGCGGACCACGGCGTGGCGGTGCTGCGCGCGTTGTGGGAACTCGACGCCGGCGGGTCGTGAGGCCGCCGGGGGCCCCCGGGCGCGGGGCTACTCGACGATCACGGCCAGCATGCCGGCGAAGCAGACGAACGCGCCGATCACGCTGGCGCGGCCGGGACGCTCGCGCAGCAGCACCACGCTGAGCGGGAGCGCCATCAGCGGCGAGGTCGCGCTGAGGACCACCGCGCGCGCGGCACCCGCCTCGACGAGCGAGTAGACATAGGCCCACGAGCCGAGCCCGGTGCCCCCCACGCCGACCGCGACGAGCAGGGCGAGGTCGCGGCCCGTCGGGAGCCGTGTGCGGCCGCGGGTGATGGCCGCGCTGTAGGCGGCGAGCAGGAGGCCGCCGGCGGGGACGCGCACGGCGTTCGCGGTGGCGGGGTCGAGGGGGCCGCGCGCGCCGGCGAGCAGCAGGGTGGCGACGGTCCACGCGGCGGCGACGATCACGATCGCCAGGGCGGTCGGCAGCGCCCCCCAGCGGCGCTCGTCCGCGGGGCCGCGGACCGGCGCCGCCGCCCGCACCACGATCAGCCAGCAGCCCGCGATCACCGCGACGCCGCCGAGCGCGAAGGCCCAGCTGAAGGGCTCGTCGAGGAGGAGGATCGCCGCGCCCGCGCTGAGCGCGACGAAGGCCGCGCTCGTGGTGGGCGCGAGGCGGCTCAGGCCGACCCCTCGCAGGGCGCGGATGTAGGCGGTGTCGCCAAGGCCGTAGCCGATCATGCCGCTCACGAGCATCGCGGCGAGCGGCCACCAGCCGGCGTCGCGGATGGCGCCGGCGCCGCCCGCGGCGAGTCCGAGGGCGACGAAGAGCGGGGCGGCGATGAGGAGGCGGGCTGCGCTCAGGAAGGAAGCCGGGTAGGCGCCGGCGAGGCGGGCGAGCGCGACGCCCGTGCCCGCCCACGCGGCGGCCGATGCCAGTGCCGCCGCCTCGCCCACGCCGCATCCTGCTCGCGCACCTCGGGGTGCCGGCATCATCGGCCCTCGACCCGGCATGGGAAAGGGGCGCGCCGGAGCGGGGGAGCGAGGAGCCGGCTAGGTTACCGCGTGAGGACGTGACATAACTGTATCGCACAGGAGGATGCACGCCGCGTGGAGTAGGAATCTCGCGCCGTTCTAGGCGGCGAGTCTCTCGACCGCCTCTGCGATCACCCGTGCTCCGCACCGCGGGCAGCGCAATCCCTGCGTGGTGCGGATCGCTCGCTCGCGAACGACCCCGGGCTCCGGAGCGAGGAGGTGAACGTCGCGCCCGCCATGGGCGGCCGGGTGGGACTCGAAGTCGCCGAGGTAGCGCGAGCAGGCGAAGCAGCGGAGCTCGCCGCGTAGGGTGACGAGGGGGCCCTCCATGGTGTTCGCCTTCCGGGCTCGGTCCTGGTTGCGGGACTCCACATATATGGTACCCCGGTAGGGTATCAAGAGCCGGGGCGGACCATACCCCGGAGGGGTACCGATGGCAAGGGTCGCCGCTGGGGCACCGTGAGGTTTGCCCGGACGAGCCGGGCTGATTGAGGGCGTGGAGCGCGCGGCCCTGGGTCGGGCACGCGCGGGGCGCGGGGCCGCCACGCACGCGGGAGTCGCGTGCACGGAGCGTGGCGATCGATCGAGCAGGGAGGGCTCCGGTCTGCGGGCCGCCGACACGCCAGCGGCGAGGCGGGCCGAGCTCGCGGCCGCCACTCGGCAGCCTTCCTGAGCGAGACGCCGCGTGAGCTCGCCGCAGCGCAGAGCGAGTTCGTCGACGGCGCGACACTTCGCACTATCGTGGTTATGTGGTGCAACGTCCAGACGGTCGGGGTGGCCGGACGTCGCGTGGGCTCGCGGGCGCGCAGCCCGGCCCGAACCGCCGCCGGATCGACGGTCGGAGAGCTCCCGAGGGTCCGTGATAGACTAGGCGCAAGCTCCGGCTCCCACAGCGCCAGAGGCGGTCGGACGCGACGCGTCACGTCCGCGGAGGATTTCGCGATGAACGCGGACGCGCTTCGTAACGTCCTGATCGGCGTGATCGCCGCGCTGGTCGGCGTCCTGCTGCTTTTCGCGGGTTTCCTCGTCCGCGTGATCACCGAGCCATCGAGCGCCACTGTGGCGTCGCCGGCGGCCACTTCCGTCGCCAGCCCCCAACAGGAAAACGTCAACGTCTCCGGCGCCACCGTCGACGAGATCCTGCGCATCCTGCGCGAGGACTTCGTCGAGCCCGACCGCGTCAACTCGAAGTACCTGTACGAAGGCGCGATCAACGGCCTCTTCCAGGCCCTCGGCGACCCGCACTCGACCTACATCGACCCCCAGACCTACGCGATCTCGAGGGACGACTTCTCCGGCAGCTTCCAGGGCATCGGGGCGACGGTCTCGCAGCAGGGCCGCTTCGTCGTGATCGTGAGGCCGCTCTCGGGCACGCCCGCCGAGGCCGCAGGGCTCAAGGCCGGCGACGTCATCCTCGCGGTCGACGGCGAGAACGCCGAGGGCTGGACCGTGCAGCAGGCCGTTCTGAAGATCCGCGGCCGGCGCGGCACCCGGGTCGAGCTGAAGGTGCGCCACACGGACGGCAGGGAGGAGACCCTCTCGATCGTGCGTGACGAGATCCAGGTCGCCTCGGTCTCCGCCGATCCGCCTGGCGGCGCGCTCAAGGACGGCAAGGGCAACGCCGTGACGGACCTCGCCTACCTGCGGATCCGCACGATCACCCGCAACACCCCGAAGGAGATCCAGGAAGCCGTCAAGGCGGCCGAGCAGGCCGGCAAGAAGGGCCTGATCATCGACGTCCGCAGCAACCCCGGCGGGCTGCTGCAGGAGACCACTCAGCTCACCGACATGTTCCTGGACGCCGGGACGATGCTCGTGCAGGTCGACCGCAACGGCCGCGAGCGCGTGGCGAACGCCACGCCGGGCCAGGTCACCAAGCTCCCGATTGTGATCGTTCAGGACGAACTCTCGGCTTCCGGCGCCGAGCTCTTCGCGGCGGCGCTCCAGGAGAACGGGCGCGCGATGGTCGTCGGCTCGAAGTCGCTCGGCAAGGGCACCGTGAACCATGTGCGCGAACTCTCCAACGGCGGCGCCGTCTACGTCTCGATCGCGCGCTGGCTCACCCCGAAGCGCAACTTGATCGAGGGCAAGGGCGTTCAGCCCGACGTCGCGGTCCAGCTCACCGTGGAGGACATCGAGGCGCAGCGCGACGTCGCGATGTTCCGCGCGATCGACGTCCTGCGCGAGCAGATCGCCATGGGGCAGCACCGCATCCCGGTCAAGGCCGCGGGCTAGCCCGGAGCGGCCCCCTGCCCCACCGCGGCGACCGGATCCCGCGCACGATGATGTCGCGTGACGCCCGGGTGACCGAAGGGATCACGACGTGGCGAAGGCAGCGACGAAGGGCGCGACCGTCGCCCTGAACCGGCGCGCCACCTTCGAGTACGAGATCCTGCAGCGCTATGACGCCGGCATCGCCCTGCTCGGCTCCGAGATCAAGTCGATCCGCGGGGGCAAGGTGAACCTGGGCGAGGGCTACGCCCGCCTCCGGGACGGCGAGCTCTTCCTGTACAATGTGCACATCGCCCAGTACGGGCCCGCACGTGAGAACCACGAGCCGACGCGGCCCCGAAAGCTCCTGCTGCACCGCCGAGAGATCGAGCGGCTGACGCAGGCGCTCGAGGAGCAGCCGAGGACGACGGTGATCCCGCTGCGGCTGTACCTTCACAACGGACTGGCCAAGCTCGAGATCGGGCTCGCCCGCGGACGCCGGCGTTATGACAAGCGCGAGGCGATCAAGAGGCGCGAGGCCGACCGCACGATGCAGCGGGCCGTGCGGCGCGCGCAGCGCTGACCGGGGCTCGAGCGGTGACCGGTCCGTGCCGACCCTGTTGAGTGGGTCGTTTCATTCGTGGGGACGACAGGATTCGACAGGTGCGCACGGGCGCGGATTGCGGGTCGAGGTGCCATCAACCTCGTTAATCCGGTGGCAAAAAGTAACCGGCGACACTCAACTCGCCCTCGCCGCTTAACTAGAGCGGTGACGTGGCGCGTGGCCCCCTCCCGACGGGCTGCGCGCCGCGACGTAATGTCGGGATGCTCGGCGGCGGTGCGCTTCAGGCCGTCGTTCGCTAAGACCACTGTGGCTGGCCGCACTGGCCCCCGGTCGACGGAGGGGCTGTGGCGAGATGAACTCCGCCGACTACACCCGTAGCAGATCCGCGACGCACGCACGCTGGACGGGGAGTTCGATTCTCCCCCGTCTCCACCAACTCCAAGATCCCCTGCGCCGGGGAAGCTGAAGGCGCGATCAGGACCGCTGAACAACCAGCGGTCCTCTTCATGCCCGCCTCCAGAAGCGGCCGGAAGGCGGGCACTGGTACGAGCCCGCACAGGCGCTTCGAGGCCACGTCCACGTACACCCGCTCGACGAGCGGAGCGACCAACTGAGGGTGCTCGTCGGCCTTCGCCTCCGCTCAGAGGGCAGGCAAATCGCGCAAGAGTGCGGCGACCTCCGCACTCTCGACTTGCGCGTCGGACTCGATGAGGAGGATCTCCGCGTCAACCGCCGCCATGCGCGCCTCGTAGTCGGCGAGCGAGAAGCCGCCATCGGCGTACGCCCGAGCCAGACGGCGCTTCTTCGTGCGGAGTTCGTCCAGGCTTGGTCCGTCGCCTTCCGAGGCCCGGATGGCGATTCGTCGCTGCCAGTCTGCCGGTAGTTCCAGTGAAGCGAAGATCTCGGCGATCTGCCCATCGACAGGCGCGGCCATGAAGGAGCGATGGTTCGTTCCGTACTCAATCCCGGCGGCGGAACTCGGGCGGGTGGGCTCGGGGCATCCTGGACTCCTCCCTGGGCGACATCGTCGCCTCAGACTAGGTGTCCGGGAAGGCGGGGCAGGCTCCCCGATGATCTCCTCGGCCCCGTACCGCTTCCGCTTCGACGTTGTCATCCCCACGACCCCTTCCTGTCCATGGTCTTGCCCCCGGATCCTGATCCACCGGCAATGCGAGTTTTCGGGCACTCTCGGCATGACATGGCGATAGTCATTCGGTGCGTGTCGGCGGGCGTGGATCTGCGTCCGCGTCTGACGACCGCGATCAGGGTTCGAGCAGCGCAGCGAGCTGCTTGATGCGAGGCGCGTAGTCCTCGTCGACTAGGGCGATAGTCCACGGTCTCACCGTCGCGAAGCGAGTGCGCGCGAGAAGAAGAAGTGGTCGGGCCTCTTTCGGATTCCAAAGGGCATTCGCGAATGCCGGGTCGCCAGCCTGCTTGCGTTGCAGGTC
>VGNK01000027.1 GCA_016866055.1 Chloroflexota bacterium
GCACGGGGCCGCGCAGCCCGCGCTGGCGCCGAAGGCGAAGGAGGAGCCCGCGGCCGCAGCCCCGGCGCCGGCGCGCACGGCGGCCCCTTCGCGCTCGAACGGTGACGGCACCGCCGACGTGGCGGCGATGCAGCGGCTCGTGGAGGAGCAGCGCGCGCTGCTCACCGAGGTCAGGGCCACGCTCGCCTCCCTCGAGCGTCGCGTCGAGAGCGTGGGCGTGCGGCCGCGACTCGGCGTCTTCGTTGACGTACCGAACCTCATCTACGGACAGGACGTGGACGAGAAGCCGATCAACGCCGGCAAACTGCTTGCGCTGCTCTCGCGCGGACGCGAGCTCGTGCGCGCCACGGCGTACTCGCCGGTGTCCGACGACCCGTCCGAGCCCGTCGAGCAGCAGAAGTTCGTGCAGCCGTTCGTGCCGTACGAGTACCGCATCGTCACGAAGCCGCTGAAGCGCTTCGCCGACGGCTCGATCAAGGGAAACTTCGACGTCGAGATGGCGATCGACATGATCACGATGGCCGACCGCCTCGACATCATCGCGATCGTGTCCGGGGACGCCGACTTCGCGCGCGCCGTGGAGACGGTGCAGGCGCGCGGCCTGCGCGTGGAGGTCGTCGCGTTCGCGCGCAGCACCTCGCTCGAGATGCGCGCGCTCGCGGATCACTACGTGGAGCTCAGCGCGATCGTCGAACAGATCCGCTAGCGCTCGCGCTCCGCGGGCCCGCCGGACGGGCCCTCGCCGCGTGCATCGCGCCGGGGCGGGAGCCCGTCCAGGAGGCGCGGCACCGCTCGCTCCGCCTCTTCGTCGTCCGCCTCCGGCCACCGATCGTGCCGGCTCGGCGCCGGCCCCGAGACGATCGGCTGCCCGCTCGCGATCGCGGCGGCGAGCGCGCCGCCCGTCGTGCCGGCGCCCGCGCCGAACAGCCACCCGAAGAACGCCGGCTCGGTGGCGAGCACGAACTCTCCGGCGAGCACGCCGATCATGAAGCCCGCGAAGACGAAGAGGTACGGCGGCCTGAAGAGGCGCGGCATCGGTGTTCCTTCCGCGCCCCCCATCGTACGCCGCTCAGTACAGGTCCCTGAGGTCGAACATCGGCCCGTCATGGCAGACGAGCTTCACGCCGCCGCGGCGCGGGAAGACCGCGCACGAGTAGCAGATGCCGAACCCGCATCCCATGCGCGCCTCGAGCAGCGCCTGCACCGGCTTGCGCAGCCCCGACCGCCGCGCGACCTCGTGCAGCGCGCCAAACATCGGCTCGGGCCCGCAGGCGAACGCCTGGTCGCACCACGGCAGCAGCCGCTCGAACGGCGCCGTGACGCGCCCCCGCTCGCCGAGCGACCCGTCCTCGGTCGTCACGATCACCTCGACCGCGGGCGGCAGCAGGTGCGGGGGGAAGATCTGCGCCTCCGTGCGGCCGCCGAGCACGAGCGTCACCTCGCGCCCCTCGGCCGCGACCTCGTCGGCGAGCCAGATGAGCGGCGCGCAGCCGATGCCGCCGCCGATGAGCAGCAGGCGCTGCACGCGCGGTCGCGGCTCGAAGCCCCGCCCGAGCGGGCCCACCACCCTCACGAGGTCGCCGTCACGCCGCTGCGAGAGCCACTCCGTGCCGCGGCCGACGATGTCGAAGAGGATCGACCACTCCGGCCCCGCGCTGCCCTCGCGCAGGCGGTGGATCGACATCGCGCGGCCGAGCAGCGGGTCCGCCCCCTCGCCACATGTCAGCATCACGAACTGTCCGGGCGTGATCGTGCGGAGTGCATCCTCGCGGCGGAGCCAGAGCACGTGCGTCGAACCGTAGAGCCGTGCGCTTTCCGTGACCTCGGCCTCGAAGCGCCTCACGAGGCCGCCTCTCGCGCGGCCCCACCTGCGCCCGCGCCGAGGAGCACCGCCGCGACCGCGTCGAGCGAGGGGAGCACGTGACTCGCCCCCGCCTCGCGCAGCGCCGCCTCCGGACGCGTGCCGGTCACGGCGATCACGTAGCCGAGCCCGGCGTCGCGACCGCAGCGTACGTCGAACTCCGTATCGCCCACGATCGCCGCGCGCTCCGCCCCGGCGCCGAGCTGCGCGAGCAGCATGAGCGCGCCGTCGGGCGCGGGCTTGGGGCGCGCGAGCGAGTCGCGCCCGATCACCGCGCGGAAGCGCCCGCTCCACCCGAGCACCTCGAGCATGCGCTCGGCGCCGGCCGCGACCTTGTTCGTGAGCACCGCGAGCGGCACGCGCGCTGCGCCGAGTCCGTCGATCAGCGACTCCGCGCCCGGCAGCGGCCGGCTGAGCGCGATGTGCTGTGCGTAGTATCGGCGGTGGTACTCCTCGTCCACTCGCAGCGCGAGCTCGCGCGGGCACCCGGTGAGCTCCTCGACGAGCACGTCCATCGGCGGGCCGATGCGCGGGCGCACCTCCTCGGGAGCGACGGAGAAGCCGTGCGCGCTCAGCGCCGCCGACATCGCCTCCGCGATCCCCGGGAGCGAGTCCACGAGCGTGCCGTCGAGGTCGAAGATCACAGCCGACGGGAGCGGGCCCGCCCTCACAGCCCCTCGCCGTCCCGGTAGACGTGCAGTGGGAGCACCTCGTACGAGCCGGGGGAGGCGAGCGCCTTGATCGCCGCGCGTGCCGTGTCGAGCGAGGTGAAACACGGGATGCGTACCTCGGTGGCGGTGCGCCGGATGTGGAAACCGTCGCGCAGGGGCCCCGAGCGCCCCCCCTCGATCGTGTTGATCACGGCGCGCACCGTGCCCGCGCGGATCACGTCGACCACATTGGGGTGACCCTCGTTGAGCCGCTTCGTCACCATCTCCACGGGCAGCCCGAGCCCGTGCACGAGCGCGGCCGTGCCCTCCGTCGCGTAGAGCGGGCACCCGGCCTCGTGCAGCGCTCGGATCAGCGGGACCGCCTCGGACTTCGTCTGGTTCGAAAGCGAGAGCAGAAACGGCGTCCCCGGTCTGATCCCCAGGTCGGAGGCGATCAGCGCCTTGCGCACCGCCGCGTCGAACGTGCGGTCGACGCCCATCACCTCGCCTGTCGACTTCATCTCGGGCCCGAGGTAGGTGTCGACGCCGACGAGCTTCGACATCGAGAAGACGGGCGCTTTGACGGCGATGAGCCCCGGCGCCGGCCAGAGCCCGCCCTCGTAGCCCTGGTCGGCGAGCGAGCGCCCGAGCATCACGTTGACCGCGAGGTGCACCATCGGCACGCCGGTCACCTTCGAAATGAACGGCACCGTACGCGACGAGCGCGGATTCACCTCGATCACGAAGACGCCCGGCCCGTCGGGATCGGGGTCGTCCGCCGGCGAGATCACGAACTGCACGTTCATCAGCCCGCGCACGTCGAGCGCGAGCCCGATGCGCGTGGTGTACTCGACGATCGCGTCGCACTGCGCCTGCGTGAGGTTCTGGGGCGGGTACACCGCCATCGAGTCGCCGGAGTGGACGCCGGCCCGCTCGACGTGCTCCATAATCCCGGGGATCAGCACGCGCGCTCCGTCGCAGATGGCGTCGACCTCAGCCTCCCGGCCGCTCAGGTACTTGTCGATCAGCACCACCCCGGTCTTCTCGGCGAGCGCCGCGCCAAAGTAGCGCACGAGCTCGTTCGCGTCCTGCACGACCTCCATCGCGCGGCCGCCGAGCACGTACGACGGGCGCACGAGCACCGGGTAGCCGATCGCCCCGGCCGTGGTGAGCGCGTCCTCCAGCGTGGAGACGCCGGCGCCCGGCGGCTGGGGCACCGCGATCTCCGAGAGCAGCCGCTCGAAGCGTCCGCGGTCCTCGGCGATGTCGATCGCCTCCGCGGAGGAGCCGGCGATCGGCATCGCGGCGCCGTGCAGGGCGCGCGCCATGTTCACCGCGGTCTGCCCGCCGAACTGCACGATCGACGCGGGCGCCTCGCCGTTCTCGCCCGCCTCGTTCTCGAGCAGGTCGCGCATCGACTCGATGTCGAGCGGTTCGAAGTAGAGGCGGTCGGAGGTGTCGAAGTCCGTGGAGACCGTCTCCGGGTTGGAGTTCGCGAGGATCGCGCCGACGCCCGCGGCGCGCAGCGCGCGCACGGCCTGCACCGAACAGTAGTCGAACTCGATGCCCTGGCCGATGCGGATCGGGCCCGAGCCGATCACGAGCATCCGCTCGCGCGGCTCCGGGGGCGCCTCGTTCTCCTCCTCGTAGGTCGAGTAGAAGTACGAGGTGACCGCGTCGAACTCCGCGGCGCAGGTGTCGACCATCTTGTAGACGGGGCGCAGCCCCCACTCCTCGCGCAGCGCGCGCACCTGGTCGGGGAGCCGGTCGGCGAGCGTGCCGACCTGCGCGTCGGCGAAGCCGAGCCGCTTCGCCTCGGCGAGCAGCGCCGGTGTGAGCTCCTCGGCGAGCAGGCGGCGCTCCATCGCGACGATGCGCGCGAGCCGCTCGATGAACCAGGGGTCGACGCCGGTGTGCCGCGAGATGTCGAGCAGCGGGACGTCGTGGCGGATCGCGGCGGTCAGCGCCCAGAGGCGCTCGTCCGACGCGCTGAGCGGCGGGTTGCCACCCCACTCGGGGTGCTCCCACATCAGCGAGCGACCGCCGAACTCGAGGCTGCGCACGGCCTTCTGCAGCGCCGCCTCGAACGTGCGGTCGATCGCCATCACCTCGCCGGTCGCCTTCATCTGCGTGCCGAGCGCGCGGTCGCCGAACGCGAACTTGTCGAACGGCCAGCGCGGGATCTTCACGACGCAGTAGTCGAGCGCCGGCTCGAAGGCGGCGCTCGTCCGCTTCGTCACCGAGTTCTCGATCTCGTCGAGCCGCTTGCCGATGGCGATCTTCGCGGCGACCCGCGCGATCGGGTATCCGGTCGCCTTCGACGCGAGCGCGGACGAGCGCGACACGCGTGGGTTCACCTCGATCACGTAGTAGGGGAGCGTCTGCGCCCCGTCGACCTCCCACGGCACAACGTCGGGACGGGGGGCGAGCGCGAACTGCACGTTGCAGCCGCCCTCGATCCCGAGCGCGCGGATGATCTTGAGCGCGCTGTTGCGGAGCATGTGGTATTCGGTGTCGGAGAGCGTCTGCGAGGGCGCGACGACGATCGAGTCGCCCGTGTGTACCCCCATCGGGTCCAGGTTCTCCATGTTGCAGACGGTGATGCAGGTGTCGTTCGCGTCCCGCATCACCTCGTACTCGAGCTCCTTCCAGCCGAGGAGCGAGCGTTCGACGAGCACCTGGTGGATCGGCGAGGCGGCGAGCCCGCCGTGCACGATGCGCTCGAACTCGTCCTCGGTGCGCGCGAAGCCGCCGCCGGTCCCGCCGAGTGTGTAGGCGGGCCGGATCACGAGCGGCAGCCCGATGCGGTCGCGCGCCGCCTGCGCCGCCTCCCACGTCTCCACGATCTCGCTCTCCGGCACCGGCTCGCCGATGTTCCGCAGGAGGTCGCGGAAGAGCGCGCGGTCCTCGGCGAGCTCGATCGTCCGCAGCGAGGTGCCAAGCAGGCGCACGCCGTGGCGGTCGAGGATTCCGGCCGTCGCGAGCTCGCGAGCGAGGTTGAGACCCGTCTGCCCGCCGAGCGTGGGGAGCAGCCCATCAGGCTGTTCCCGCGCGATGATCCGTTCGAGGACCTCAACCGTCAGCGGCTCGATGTACACGACGTCGGCGACGTCCTCGTCGGTCATGATCGTCGCGGGGTTCGAGTTCACGAGGATCGAGCGGATGCCCTCCTCGCGCATCGCCTTGCACGCCTGCGTGCCGGCGTAGTCGAACTCGGCCGCCTGCCCGATCACGATCGGCCCGCTGCCGATGATCAGGACACTGGAGGGCTTCGGCGGTCGCGCGGAGCCGCCCTCTGTGCGCACGAACCAGGGTGGTGTGGGACTGGAGGGCGTCGTCAGTTGTGGTACCCCTTGCGGTAGTCCTGTCCGAGCAGCGGGATCTCCGCGATCACGTCGAGCTCGACGTAGTGGTCGTGCGGCTGGACCGGCACGCGCGCCATCTTCATGTGCGTGAGCGGCACCGCGCCCAGCGTGATCTCGCGGAACGGCTCGAGTGCCTCCACCACGCGGCGCCGGTCGCCGCGCCCGGTGAGGAAACCGACGTCGAGCGTGGGGATGAAACGGTCGCCCTCGGTCGTGATCAGCGGGTCCTCGCGCATGCGCTCGTACACCTTCGGCACGCCGAGCCGGATCTGGCGGCGTACCTCGCGGTACCCCCCGCCGTCGTCGACCCCGAGGTAGATGCGCGCGTCGTCGGCGACCGAGATCCCCCCGAGCTGCAGCGAGAACGGCTCGATGCGGTGGATGCGCGGCGAGGCGTTCACGTAGAACGACTCGACCTGCGACCAGAGGATGTCGACCGCGCGGAGGAACCCCACGCGCACGTACGTGCAGTGCAACCACTCGAGCGGCGGCACGTCGACCTCGTCGAGCTGCACGAGGGCCTCCCGGAGCGGCTGCAGCGGCTCGAACACGCCGGGGCTGTCGAGGCCGAGGGGCTGCAGGAACTCGATCGGGAACTTCCAGGAGAAGGACTCCTCCTCCCAGCGCTTCCAGTAGTCGACGGTCGCGCCGTTGCCGGCGACGAACGCCTCCCAGTCCCGAGCGCGCTGCGCCGCGTAGGTGTCGGTCACGTCGGAGGCCGTCACTGCCGCTCCTCGCCGTCCTGGTAGATGGGAAGCACGAACGCCGTGCCCGGGTTCATGAGTGGCACGAGCGCTCCGATCGACGAGAGGAACGAGAGCGCCGGCTCGTTGCGCTCGGGGAGCCGCGCGCGGATGCGCTTGTAGCCGCGCTGTCGCGCGAACGCGAGCGCCTCCTCCGCGAGCGCGGTGCCGTGTCCCTGCCGGCGGTTGCGCTCCCGCACCCACGCGCCGAAGGTGCATTCCTCCGGGCGCGACGAATCGAAGTCCATCGCGGCGAACGCGAGCACGTGCCGCCCGTCGTCCACGACGAACATCGCGCCGTTCTCACCCTGTCGCTCCATCCACGAGCGGACCTCCGCGGCCGTCCAGGGTCGGTCGAAGGCGACGGGATCGGGCTCGGCGACGACCTCGTCGATGATCCGCGCGATCTGCTCGGCGTCGTCGGGGGTGGCGCGGCGGATGGTGGCTGGCATGGGGACTCCTCGGGTGCGCGGGCGCGGCCGCTAGGACCGCCGCGAGGGCGGGCGCTCGTGCTGGGATAGTACCGTCGCCATAAATCGGTCGAACAAGAATTCGGTGTCGTTCGGACCAGGCGACGCCTCCGAGTGGTACTGGATCGCGAACACGGGCTCGGAGCGGTGCTGCAGGCCTTCGACCGTCCCGTCGTTGAGGTGGATCTGGCTCACCATCACGGCCGCGTCGAGGTGATCGGGGTCGACCGCGTACCCGTGGTTCTGCGCGGTGATGTAGACGCGTCCGGTCTGCTCGTCGCGCACGGGGTGGTTCGCCCCGCGATGGCCGAACTTCAGCTTGTAGGTGGACGCGCCGAAGACGCGCCCGAGCACCTGGTGCCCGAGGCAGATTCCCATGATCGGCGCGCGCCCCACGAGCCCGCGGGCCGCGGTGACCGCGTGCTCGAGTTGCATCGGATCGCCGGGGCCGGGTGAGAGCACGATGCCGTCCGGCGCGAGCGAGAGGATGTCCTCCGCGCTCGTGGTGTGCGGGACCGCGGTGACCGAGCAGCCGCGGGTGCGCAGCAGCCGCATGATGTTCCGCTTCACGCCGAGGTCGACGACCACGACGTGCGGCGGCGGGCCGGCGATCTCGGTGGGCCACCGCCCGGACGGGCGGTCCTTCTCGAAGTCGTACGTGGCCGTCGTCGACACCTCGGCGACATAATCCAGGGAGCCGTAGTCGGGCTCGCCGCGCAGCCGCGCGAGCGCGGACTCGGCCGTCTCGTCGACGGTGATCGTGCCCATCACCACTCCGCGCGAGCGGAGGTGGCGGGTGAGCGCGCGCGTGTCGATGTTCGCGATGCCGCTCACGCCGGCCACGCGCAGGTACTGGTCGAGCGTGCGGTCGCTGCGCCAGTGCGACGGGAGGTCGGTCAGCTCGCGCACGACGAAGCCGCGCACCTGGAGCTCGCGGGACTCGTTCGTGAACGGGTTCGTCCCGTAGTTCCCCTGCAACGGGTAGGTCATGACGAGGATCTGCCCGCGGTACGAGGGATCGGTGAGCGCCTCCTGGTAGCCGCTCATCGAGGTGTTGAAGACGACCTCGCCGGTGGCGCGACCGGCGACGCCGATGGCGACGCCGTCGAAGACGCGCCCGTCCGCGAGCACGAGGCGCGCGGCCGGCCGCTGCGGGCTGAGGAGGAGCCCGTCCTGCGTCAAAGCGCGACCGCCCGCTCCGTCTGGTGGACGAGCCGCCCGCCGAACACCGTGGCGACCACGCCCCCGCGCAGCGTGCGCCCGGCGAGCGGGGTGTTGCGCCCGCGCGAGGCAAAGCGCTCGGGGTCCACGGTCCAGTCCGCTTCCGGGTCGAGCAGCACGAGGTCGCCGAGCGCGCCGGGCGCGAGCGTGCCGAGGCCCTCGAGCCCGTGGCGGCGGTCGAGCCCCCAGGCCCGCACGGGACCGACCGTGAGCCGTTCCACGAGCGTGGGGAGCGAGAGGCGGCCCTCGTGCACGAGGCGCATCGCGAGGCCGAACGCCGTCTCGAGCCCGCTGATCCCTGGAGCCGCGAGGTCGAACTCGATCTCCTTGTCGATCGTGGCGTGCGGCGCATGGTCGGTCGCGACGGCATCGATCACCCCGTCGCGCAGCGCGGCGATCAGCGCCTCGAGGTCGGACTCTTCGCGCAGGGGCGGGTTGACCTTGGCGTTCGTGTCGTAGGTGAGCTCGGCGTAGGAGCCGCCGAACGCGACCTCCTCGTGCGAGAGGGTGAGATGGTGCGGCGTCACCTCTGCGGTGACGTGCGCTCCGCGCTCGCGCGCGGCGCGGATCAGCGCGACCGACCCCGCGGTCGAGACGTGGCAGATGTGGAGGTGCGCCCCGGTGAGCTCGGCGAGCGCGATGTCGCGCGCGACGAAGGTCTCCTCCGCGCTCGCCGGCCGCCCGCGCAGCCCGAGCCGCGTGGCGACCCAGCCCTCGTGCATCTGCCCGTCGCGCACGAGCCGCGGGTCCTCGCAGTGCTGCGCGACCGGGAGCCCGAAGCGCGTCGAGTACTCGAGCGCGTGGCGCATCAGGCTCGGGTCGGCGACCGCGTCGCCGTCGTCGGAGAGCGCGACCACCCCCGCGCCGGCGAGCTCGCCGGCCGGCGCGAGCTCCTTGCCCGCGCGGCCGCTCGTGATGCAGCCGATCGGCAGCACGCGCACGCGTGCGGACGCCTCGGCCTCGCGCAGCACGGACTCGACCGCCGCGCGGCTGTCCAGCGGGGGCCGCGTGTTGGGCATCGCGCAGACGGTCGTGTAGCCGCCGCGCGCCGCCGCCGCGGTGCCGCTCGCGATCGTCTCCTTGTACTCGAAGCCGGGCTCACGCAGGTGCACGTGCAGGTCGACGAAGCCAGGCGCCACCACGAGCCCGCTCGCGTCGATGCGCTCCGCCTCGACGACCATGTCGCCCTCGTTGGGGCCGACCCGCGAGATGCGTCCGTCCACGATCACGAGGTCGGCGATGCCGTCGCGCCCCAGCGCCGGGTCGATCACGCGGCCGTTGTGGATCGCGAGCGTCGTCATCGGCGGGCCTCCTCGCGCGCGGGGGCCGCTTCGCCGGGGAGCTCCTTCCCGCCGGAGAGGAGGTAGAGCAGCGCCATGCGCACCGCGACCCCGTTCGTCACCTGCTCCTCGATGATCGAGTGGCTCCCCTTCGCGACCGCGCCGGAGATCTCGATGCCCTCGTTCTTCGGGCCCGGGTGCATCAGCAGGTGGTTCGGCTGCGCGCGCGCGAGCCGCTCCGCCGTCACCTGGTAGTGCTGCGCGTACTCGTGCAGCGACGGGAGCAGCCCGCCCTCCTGCCGTTCGCTCTGCAGGCGCAGCGCCATCACGACGTCGGCCCCGGCGATCGCCCGGTCCGCGTCGGTCTCGATCGTGACCGGCGGCAGCGCCGACTCCGCGTGCGCGGGGCGGTCGCCGGCGCGGAGCCCGCGCGGGAGGAGTGTCGGCGGCCCGCAGACGACGACCTCCGCGCCCACTGCGGCGAGCCCCCAGAGGTCGGAGCGCGCGACGCGCGAGTGCGCGATGTCGCCGACCATCACGACGCGCTTCCCGGCGAGTTCGCCCACGTGGCGGCGCATCGTGTAGAGGTCCAGCAGCGCCTGGGTGGGATGTGCGTGGGCGCCGTCACCCGCGTTGATGATCGAGGCGTCGGTGTGCTTCGCAGCAAGGTAGGGCGCGCCGGCCATCGCGTGACGGATCACGATCGCGTCGGCGCGCATCGCGCGCATCGTGCGGACGGTATCGATGAGCGACTCGCCCTTCTGGACGGAGGAGGTGCTCGCGCTCAGGCTGAGCACGTCCGCGCCCAGGACCTTCCCCGCGAGCTCGAACGAGGCGCGGGTGCGCGTCGAGGGCTCGTAGAAGAGGTTGACGACCGTGAAGCCGCGCAGCGCAGGCACGCGCGCGATGCGTCGGTCGAGGATCTCGCGCATGCGATCGGCGAGTTCGAGGACGGTGTCGATCTCCTCGCGTGTGAAGTCGTCGAGGTCGAGGATGTCGGTATGGTTCCAGGCGTCCGTGCGGGGCGACTCCGAGGTCCGCGCGTTGTGTCGCCGGCTCCCTGCAACCCGGCTCGTGATCTCGGTGGTCATGCCTCGACCTTTCCGGGGACGACCTCGACCGCGTCGCGGCCGTCCTCCTCATTCAAGAGCACGCGCACGTCGTCGAACCGCGCGGTGGGGATGTTCTTGCCCACGAGGTCGGCGCGGATGGGGAGCTCGCGGTGCCCGCGGTCGACGAGCACGACGAGGCGGATCACCGCCGGGCGCCCGTAGTCGTTCAGCGTGTCCATCGCCGCGCGAATCGTGCGGCCGGTGTAAAGGACGTCGTCGACGAGCACGACGATCTTCCCCTCGATCGCGGGGAGCCGCGTGGGGCGCGGCGTCTGACGCAGCCCGCTGCGCGCGAAGTCGTCCCGGTGCATCGTCACGTCGAGCGCGCCGGTCGGCGGGCGCCGGTGCTCGAAGGCCTCGATCGCGCTGGCGATGCGTTCGGCGAGCGTGACGCCGCGGCTCTGGATGCCGACGAGCACGAGGTCGTCGACGCCGCGGTTCGCCTCCACGATCTCGTGGCCGAGGCGCGTGACGGCGCGGCGGATCCCCTCGGCGTCGAGGACGAGCGCGGGGTCAGGCACGACGTGCCTCCGGGCCCCGGGCGGTGGGGATACAAAACGCCCTCCCCACGGCTGGGGAGGGCGTGTGGTCGACGGCGGCCGCGCGGTGCGCGACGGGGTGCTGGGTCACCGTTCTGCGTCCTTCCCGGCCTCTCGGGACCGGCTTAAAGACACGCCTGGGTGCGATGCCGGCGAGCAGGATAGCACCGGGTCCGCGTCCGGGCAAAGACGCGGCGCGACGCGGTCAGTTGCCGCCTTCGCCGCGCTGCTCGCGCAGGAAGCGCTCGAGCTCGTCGACCATCGTCTGGGCGTCCGGGAGCTCCTCGCGCTGGGCCGGCGCTGCCTGCTCCTCGTCGTCCTCGTCCGGGAGCTGTGCCTCGATGCGCCGCGCGTACTCCGCGACCTCGGGGTTTTGGGCGATGTCGGATGCCACCTGCGCATCAAAGCGCGCCGCGAAGACCTCGAGGTCATGGAGCGTGAGCCCGAGCGCGAGCGCGCCGTTGAGCCGCTGCAGCAGGGCGAGGGCGCCCTTCGGGTTCGGCGAGCGCCGGACGTAGAAGGGGATGTTGGCCCACATCGAGGCGCTCGGGATCCCCGCTTCGCGGATCTTCTGCGTGAGCACGCCGGTGATCCCGGTGGGGCCCTGGTAGCGGCCGGCGGTGGTGCCGACGCCGAGCTCGTGGGCGAGCTGTTCGTCCTGCGAGCTGCCGGTGACGCGCACGGTGCGCGCGTGGCTCACCTCGGCGAGCAGCGCGCCGAGCGTGAGGAAGCCCGAGACCTCGTAGGCGCGGCAGATCTCGAGCACGCAATCCACGTAGCTGCGCCACGAAAGATGGGGCTCGGTGCCGTAGAGCAGGATCAGGTCGCGGTCGGCCTCCTCGCGGCGTCGCGCGGAGAACGCGTTCGCGGGCCAATCGATCACCCGCTCGCCGCGCTCGAGTCGCACGCGCGGACGCGCCTGCGTGAAGTCGTAGAAGTTCTCGGCGTCGATCTCGGCGAACTGCGGGACGCGCCAGCGCCGGACCATGAAGCGGACGGCGCTCGTCGCCGCCTCACCGGCGTCGCTCCAGCCGGAGAACGCGGCGATCACGAGCGGTTGCCGGAGCTGCGGCCGGTCGTTGATCCGGAGGTCGCTCATGACCCCAGCATACCGCCGCCGTCGAGCAAAGGACCCGGCTTGCGCGGGGATTGCGGGCCCGCGCCCGCGGCGGGCACGATGGCGGCGGCGCTCGCCGCGGCCGGGACGGCGTGCGCGGGGCGGCCCGGGAAGGAGCGGGACGTGACCGCAGAGCAGCCCGAGCGATGCGACCCCATCGTCATGGTCGGCACGAAGAAGGGCCTGCTCCTCCTCTGGAAGGGCCCGCACGCGAGGCGCTGGCATCGCGCGTTCCACCACGAGGGGTGGGAGGTCGACGACGCGGCGTGCGACCCGCGTGACGGGTCGCTGATCGAGGCGACCACCAGCGTGGTCTTCGGCTCGCTCGTGCAGCGCTCGCCGGACCTCGGCGGGAGGTTGGAGCGCAGCGACGGGCTCGACTTCGCGGACGGCGAGCGCACAGTCGCCCGCGTGTGGGCGGTGGCCCCCGCGGGGAAGGCCGCCCGGTCGCGTCTATGCGGGCGTGGAGCCCGCGCGCTTTTCGTGAGCGACGTGTACTACGGCCCGCACGGCGGGGATCGCTTCGAGCGCATCGCCGGTTCGCCCGCGCGCGTGCGCTGCGTCTCGGTGGCGACGGTGGTCGGATGGGCGCGGTCCGCGTGCTGCTCCCCGAGCAGCTCCGCGGCCTCTTCGACGCGCCGCGCGCGCTCGAGCCCGAGGCGACGAGCGTGGCCGACGTGATCGACGCGAGTTACCCCGGCATGCGCGCGCGGCGCGTCGAGCCGTCGGGCGAGCTGCGCCCCTGCGTGAACGTCTTCATGGGTGTGGAGGACGCGCGCTGGCTGCAGGGCGCGTCGACGCCGGTCACTGCCGGCGCGGAGGTGCCGTCGTGTCCAGCGTGGCGGGAGACGGCGCGCGCCTCAGAGCGTGAGCGTGTCGATCACACGTGAGAGCGCCGGCGACGAGCGCTCGACGGCGCGGTCGATCAGCTCGACGCCGCGCTCGTGCGAGAGGTCGAGCGCGCCGAGCAGGAACGCGCCCTGCATCGCCAGCCACGCCTGCGCGAGCGCGTAATCGCGCTCGCAGGCCTCCCACGGGTAGTCCGTGACGCCCGCAGCGACGAGCGCGGCGTGGTAGTCGCGCAGGAGCGGCTCCTCGGCGACATCCACGAGCGCGGTCGCGACGTTCGGGCGGATGAAGTAGGCGACGTCCTGCATCGCGTTGCCGACCCGGATCGCCTGCCAGTCGATCATGGTCACGGACTCGGGTCCGCTGAGGCGGCCGGGATCGAAGAACAGGTTGTCGAGGCGGTAGTCGCCGTGGAGCAGCGTGTACGGGCGTTGTGAGAAGCGACGCAACAGCGCCAGGCCATGGCGCTCGAGCCAGGCGCCGATCTCGTCGAGGTTCGGCAGGATCGCGGCGTAGCGCTGCGTGAAGAGCGGCCAGGTGCGGCGGAACAGCCCATAGACGAGCGCGGCGTCGGCATCCACGCGGTTGATCCACGCGCGGTCCACGAGCGGGCTGTTCCAGGTGCTCGCGTGGAAGCGCGCGAGCGCCTGCAGCGCGACGCGTGCCTCCTCGACCGTACAGCCGCTGACCTGGTCGCCGACGCGCGCGCCGTCGAGATCCTCGAGCAGCAGCGCGTATCGACGCGTGCTCTTCGCGGCGGTCGCCACGAGACGGTCGAGCAGCGCCATCGTCACGGAGCCGGGGAGGCGTTGCAGCACCCAGCTCACCGCGCGCGACGAGGCGGGCTCGGGGTCGAAGGCGCCGAAGAAGCAGCGCGGGACGCGCACGGGCAGCGCGTCGGCGAGCTCGCGGTAGAAGCGGATCTCGGTCTCGTAGAGGCGGGCGACCACCCCGAAGCCGCGGTTCTGGCCGATCGGCGAGGGGAACTTCGCGATGAGCGAGCGGGGCGCCGCCGGCTCCTCGCGGTCGTACTCGAGCCGGATGCGCGCGAGCTGACCGATGAAGCCGGCGCCCTCGCCGAGCACCTCCCATTGGAACGCCGTCACCGAGGCCTTGCCGACGCCGCCCCCGGCGCGGAGCGCGCTCGTGAGCCAGTCGGCGCTGACGTCTGCGAGGCCCATCGGGAGCGGGGCGTCGGCCATCTGGGCGTCCGTTCCGGCACGCGGTGCAGGCACGACCTCATCGTGACGTTACCACGACGTCACCACGCGCATCCGGTCGCGGCCGCGTGGTTGCAGCCTACGCCGACGACCGCGGTCGCGCGCAGCGCGGGCGCGGCGGGCGGAGCTGCCCGCGGACTGGCCGGAGGGGCCGCCGGTGGGCGCGCCCACGGTGAGCGTACGCACGCGGGCCGAAAGCATCCCGGGCGTCGCGATCGGCGCCCCTCAACGGTGGCGCGGGCGGTCTGCGCGGCGGGGCGCCGGACGCCGCTTGCTATAGTCGTCTTCCCGCCAGCCTGCCGAGTTGAATCGGAGGTGCTCCATGTCACTCAACCTCGGCACGATCCTGCAGGCATCTGCGGTGGATTACGGCGATCGCCCGGCGATCCGGTTTGCGGAGCAGACGATCACGTACCGGGAGCTCGATCGCGCGGCGCGCGGCATCGCCACCGGCTTGCGCGATCTCGGCGTGCGTGCCGGCGATCACGTCGCGGTGATGGTGCCGAACGTCCCGCAGTTCTCGATGGTCTACTTCGGGATCCTGTACGCGGGCGCGGCCGTCGTGCCGATCAACGTCCTGCTCACGACAGAAGAGGTCACGTACCACATTCGGGACTCGGAATCGAAGCTGCTCGTCGGCCACCCGATGTTCGGGGCGCCCGCGAAGAAGGGCGCCGCCGATGCGGGCGTGCCAGTGGTCTGGGCGGACGGCCCCGAGGGGCCGTCCGTCGCGGAGCTGGCGGCGAAGCCTCCGATCGACGTGTTGCATCCAACCTCGGCGGACGACACCGCGGTGATCCTCTACACGTCGGGCACCACCGGGAAGCCGAAGGGCGCGGAACTCAGCCACTCGAACCTCTTCGTGAACTGCGCGTTCGTGGTGCCGCGGCTGATGCCGATCAACGAAGAGGACGTGGCGCTTGCGACGCTGCCGCTGTTCCACTCGTTCGGCCAGACCGTGATCCAGAACGCCTCGATCGCGACCGGCGGGAGCTACGTGCTGCTGCCGCGTTTCACGCCGGCGGATGCGCTCAAGCTGATGCAGGCGCACCGCGTCACGCTGTTCGCCGGCGTACCGACGATGTACTTCGCGCTCCTCCACCACGAGGGAGCGGAGCAGTACGACCTCTCGCGCCTGAAGTACGCGGTGACGGGCGGCGCGGCGATGCCGGTGGAGGTGATGCGCGCGTTCGAGGAGCGCTGGCCGGTGCAGATTCTCGAGGGGTACGGGCTCTCGGAGACCTCGCCCGTCGCGAGCTTCAACGTCATGCACCGCCCGCGCAAGCCGGGGTCAATTGGCTACCCGGTGTGGGGTATCGAGATGGCGATCCTCGACGACAACGACCGGCCGGTGCCCGACGGTCAGCCTGGTGAGATCGGCATCCGCGGGCACAACATCATGAAGGGGTACTTCCGGCGCGAGGAGGCGACCGCGGAGACGATGCGCAACGGGTGGTTCCACTCGGGCGACATCGGGGTGCGCGACGCGGACGGGGCCTACGCGATCGTCGACCGCAAGAAGGACATGATCATCCGCGGCGGCTTCAACGTGTACCCGCGCGAGGTGGAGGAGGTCCTGTACGCGCACCCGGCGGTCGCCGAGGCCGCCGTGATCGGCGTGCCCCACGAGAGCCACGGAGAGGAGGTGAAGGCGGTGATTGCGCTGGCGCCCGGTCAGCGTGCCACTCCCGAGGAGATCATCGCGTACAGCCGGGAGCACCTCGCCGCGTACAAGTACCCGCGCATCGTCGAGTTCATCGACGCGCTGCCGAAGGGCCCGACCGGCAAGATCCTGAAGCGCGAGCTGCGGTAGCGGAGGCGCAGGGGGGCGGTCGCCGACCGAGGGGGCGGCTTCGGCCGCCCCCTCCTCGTGCGCGCGCCCGTCCCGCGTCTAGGCACTGGTCGCTGGCGACGCCGCCCTCGGCCGCCTATGCCGTCGTCGGGTACCAGTCCGCAATCGCCCGGCCGATCTCGTGCGGGGAATCCTCCTAGATGAACGTGCGAGCCCTCCACCGTGACCGCGCGCCGGTTCGGCCACCGGCGGCAACGTTCGCGCTGCTGGCCGACGAGGATCCCGCCGGGGTCGGCGTTGACTGGGAGCTTCGAAGCCGGGTCCCGGTGAGCCACTCGCCGTACGCGCGCACCCACCTCGACCACGTCGGCGGGCTCGCCGGCGATCGGGATCTCGCGCGGCCAGGTCAGCGTCGGGCGACGAGACTCGCCCGGCTCGGTGTAGGAGCGGCGGTACACGGCCATCTCCGCGTCGGTGAGCCCGCGGATCACCGACGCCGGGAGGATGCGATCGACGAAACAGTTCCCCTGCAGCACCATCTCGCCGCCCTTGGGTCCGCGCAGCCGCACGAACGCGCGTCGTGGCGGCCACTGCTCCCAGCTCACCGGCATCACCGATCGCCTCCATCAAGACGATGCTGCGCGCGCCGGGGATGCCGCCACGGCCCGAGGAAGCCGAGCGCGGAGCCCCAGTCGTGCACCACGAAGGTGACGCAGTCGCCGAGCGCCATCGCCTCGATCCACGCGTCCACGTACCGCGCATGATCGGACGAAGCGGTAGGAGCCGTTCCCCGAAGGCCCGGAGTCGCCCATCCCGACCAGGTCGAACACGAGGCAGCGGGCGAGCGAGGCGACGTGCGGGATGACGTTCCGCCAGAGGTATGAGGACGTGGGATTGCCGTGGAGGAAGACCACGGGGTCGTCCCCGCCACCCTGCTCCGCGTAGCTCAGCCGGTGTCCGGCACGGGTGCGCTAGCCGTGGATGCGGGTCGACGGCGGAGATCTCCGTGGTCATCGAGTGCGCCTGTCGTGCGGCGGGTGGGGGACCGCGCGAGCACAGCGCGGGGGTCTCGGGACGGCAGCGTGACGCCGGGATCGCGCGGCGCTAGGCTCGTGCTCGCGAGGTGGCGCGCACGGGTCTGCCGGGTGGTGTAATGGTAGCACAGAGGACTTTGGATCCTTTAGTCACGGTTCGAATCCGTGCCCGGCATCCAGGTCTATGACACGCGGCGAGCGACCGTCGCCGCACCGTGGTGCCGCCGTCCCCTGGACCGAGGGCCCGGCTTCGCCGCCGAGCTCCCTGACGGAGATGTGAAGGGGCCGGGCGAGACGCCCGGCCCCTGTTCGACTCGCGCCCGAGACGCGCCCTACTCGATGGCCACCAGCGCGAGGAGCGTTCGCTCCGGGATGCGGTCCGGGAACTGTGCTCGGAACGCAGCGTTCACAAACGACGGCGCGCCGGGGATCAGTGTGATCGGCGTCCCGGCGACGAAGACCGTCGCCGACCGGGCCTTCACCGCTGCCACCGCGCTGCTCAGCTGATCGATCGTGCCCCCGTTGAACGAGACGAGCGACACGCCCGTCGGGTTCACGGCACCGGCGAAGCGCGAAGCCGCGATCAGCGACTCCGGGACGAAGAAGTCGATCGGCGGCACCGGCGCCCCGGGCGGCAGCTTGAATCCGACCGGGGCCGGGACGAGGCCCGTGGGCAGGTTGTCCAGGTCGAAGATCGTGCCCGCAATGGGCGCATCCCAGCCCGGGGTGAACTGGAAGCCGGCGGGCACGATCACGCGGACGCGCGACGCGGTCGTGACCGCCCGCGCCGTCCCGCTGCCGTCGGTGCCTCCGACGAACGCGGACGCCATGGGGTCGACGGCCATCGGGCCGTCGGGCGACGCGGCCGCGATGGCGAGGGCCGCCGCGCCGCCGCCGCCGGCGGCGCCGAGGTCGACGATCCGGGCGCCAGCCGGCAGACCGAGGCTCAGCGCGACGACGTCGGGCACCGGCACCGCTCCGCCCGGAGGCGGCGGCGACACCCGCGCCCCGAAGAAATCGGTGAACGGCACGGAGGGCGGCTCG